>JAAZIT010000110.1 GCA_012800685.1 Clostridiales bacterium | reverse complement strand
CAGCCTCTGCGTTGTCTTCAAAGCCTTTTGTTAATTCACGAACTGTAATTTCTTTTAGTTGTATTTTCATAGAATTATTTTGTTACTTTTTTACTTTTAATTAAAATGCGAGCATATTTTTCTTTTTTCTCACCACTTACAATGCCACGGTGTCTGTGGTCGGGGTCTTTTCGTAAAGCCTCAACCTCTGGGGAAGTATCGCCACTGTGCGTTTGACCAATTATTTCAAATTGATCGGGATTATATTTATCTACAAAAGTAATTGGAACACCCATAGCTCCGTCATAATCCATTGGGATATCAGCAACCTTTGGCACTTCAATGGCGTTATAATTAGAATAATTTGGGTATTCCTCTTTTGTGTATTTTTTATACAAAATCATATCTTCATGTCGTTTTGTTGTATCAAGATTTGTGTACCACAAAATTCTGCCCATACTGAAATATTTCACGCCATTTTCAATTTTCTTTCTTGATTCGGTTGTAATATCATAATCATCGGGAACCTGAAACCACTTTGTGCCACCGTTGTCGTAACCAAGCCATAATTTATTTTCTTTGATTAGTTTAAAAATCTCTTTGTATGTAATAGCGTTTTGGTCGCCAAGTATTAAAAACTTTTTATTATATTCAATAAGTTGCGCAACATATTCACGAAATAAAGAAAATGGCGGATTGGTTACAACAATATTTGCCTCTTTTAAAATTTTTATAGATTCCTCGCTTCTAAAATCACCGTCGCCCTTAAGCGGAGTGGCGACATTTTTATCGTGTTTCAAAAGCCATTCAACATCCGCCATACTCACAGCTCCGTCATCATCAAGGTCTTTAACTTCATTTATTTCAATTTTCATCGGCTCTTTTCTTTTGGAGGTTTTTAATCCCTCTACATCAAATAATGATAACTGTCCGCCAACAACGGGCGATCCAGCGTAGCTTGTGGCAATTAGTTTTTTAAGCCCAAGCTCATTAAAATTGGAAGCAAAATATTTAAAAAAGTTGCTCTCAAATGGATCGTCTGCGTTACAATAAACAACCTGATTTTTGAATTGTTTTTTATAATGCTTCAATTCTTTTTCAATATCAGTAAGTTGAGTGTAAAACTCATCTTTCTTTGCTCTATGTGCTTTATGTAAATTTGTATTTAAAGATTTTTTCATAACCTTATTTAGTTAATATCAGGTAAGTCTCGAAGTCTTTTGCCCTTATATTGCCAATAGGCAGCTCCTTGATATGCTCCGCTATCATTTAATTCACCTTTTTGTTCGTATATTTTGTAAGTTAGCGGTGCCAGTTTCCAAATTTGTTCACCATATTCTACTTCACGCTCACCAACGACTTTCGCCGTGATTTCCTTATCTGCGATAAAAACAATTTCTTCTCCATTCTTGATTCCTTTTTTATAAAAACTAAACCTTGCTCCTTGCTCTCTGGCTTTTGAAACTTTATCAAATTCCTTTTCCTTATTTACATCTTTGGGATAAATCACTTTGCCATCAAACGACAATAAAAGTTGACGCACTAAATCATAATCAAGAGCAAATAGTTCGCTATCTCCAACACGATGTTTGTTGAAAATTTCTTTTAAAAGGCTTTCTTTGTCAGTGTAATCCTCAAGTTCAATGGCAAAAAATCTTTTAAGACCAGAAACATTATAATATCCATTCGCTTCAAGAAAACGCATTCTTTCTTGGAAATTAGCAGTGCCAGTTTGACCTATTTTTATCAAACCAGAAACGGCTGTTGTCATTATGTAAATAATTCCTTTCATATTTTTTATTTCATTAAATCATCAAGCGAAACGCCAAGCGCGTCCGCGATTTTTTTCACTGTCTCAATAGTGGGGTTAGGAGTTGCTCCTGCTTCAATTTTGGCAATGGTATGAAAAGCCAAATTGGCTTTTTTTGAAAGCTGATCTTGTGAAATACCAAGTTTATTTCGGTATTTCTTTATATTCGTGCTGATTGTGGATTTTTCGTTTGACATATTCGTATAGTTTTACTATGATAGTTAGTAAGGATATAAAAACCTTATCATCAGT
>JAAZIT010000109.1 GCA_012800685.1 Clostridiales bacterium | reverse complement strand
TAAATAAAGTTGTTTGATTGCCAGCTGGCAATCAAACAACTTTATTTATCACGGAATAATTTATCACAAATCTTTAAGTGGAGAATTTCAGATTTACAATGCCATAACAGCAATTGCAGCAGCCAGAGAGCTAAGAGAAATGGGACTGAACATATCCAACAAAGATATAGTTTGGGGCGTAGAAAACACCTTTATGCCCGCTAGGATGGAAGTTCTAAGCAAAAAACCTTTAGTCATACTTGATGGGTCGCACAACCCAGGCGGAGCAAAGGCACTTGCCAAAGCCCTTGAGTTATTTAAGGAGAATAAAATTGTACTTGTAATGGGTGTTTTAGCCGACAAGGACTATGACAGAATTCTAAAACCTATTTGTAAATATGCAACTGACTTTATTGCGATTACACCTAAAAATCCTCGTGCTTTAGACGGTGAGCAATTGGCAGAAGATGCTAAAAAATATTGCGTAAATGCCTTTAGCTTTAAAGATTATTCAGAGGCAATTAACAAAGCCTTTGAACAGGCTAATGCTGGTCAGACAATTGTGGTATGCGGTTCGCTATATCTTGCAGCAGATTTAAGACCACTGCTAGTTAGTTACATAGACGATTTAAGCGGTAGTGCTGTCAAATTCGCCGATTAACAATATATTAATAATCGAGAGCTAGAAGTGTTTCAACTTTTAGCTCTCTTGACATTTTAGTGAAATAACGATATAATTATTTTATAATTACTATAATTTTACATTAATGGAGGTGCTATATTGGATTTTATATTAACAACTCAAAATAATTGCGAAAAGCTTGAGGTATACATTGATGATGTTAAATGCGAATTTAAAGAAAGTCTAAAAGGAAATTCTTTTAATAAAACTCTTGAGTCTGGCACACATCAAATTAAAGTCATTAAAAAATCTCAAGAAAAACCAAGCATAATTATGACATGGCTTTCAATTTTTTCTAGTATGTCAGACTTTAATCTAAACGATATAAAAAACGCAAATTTAAATATTGAATATTCAGGCATATTTAATATTGAACACAATATAGAAACTATGCTATATATATCCAAAAAAGGGATTACATTTAGCCAGCCATCGATTAAAGCAGTCCAACAGGATATAACAAAATCAAAAGGCTCTTTTATTATGTTTTTCGCATATATTTTACCATTACTAATAATGTTGGCTTTAGTATTAGGACTTTTAATATTTGCTTTTGTAAATTCAATAATTAAGGGTGATGTCTTCTTTGCAATTGTTTTTTCCCTAATTATATTTTTCTTTATCGGTATTGGGATTTACGCAATGCGTAGGCACTAAAATAGTATTTTTTACTGTTCTATATTAAACTTATTTGTCTAACAAAAAAGGATATTTACTAAAAAGTAAATATCCTTTAAATATTTTATAATTATATACTGGTTCTTATTTGCCGTAATTACAAGGAATAACATTGTTGTCCTTATCTAGGAATGTGATGTTAGCAATGTAAAAATCAGCTTGGTTAGGTATTCCCCATCTC
>JAAZIT010000108.1 GCA_012800685.1 Clostridiales bacterium | reverse complement strand
TAATAAATTAAAAGAAAAAGGTTTGCCAATAGACGATAATGTGTATACTGTTAAGTATGCAACAAATTATTTATTGGACAAACTTAAATAAACGCCCTTTTGAAAGGAAACTAAAATCTTGTTAAAGGATATAACAATTGGACAATATTTTCCAGGGAAGAGCATAATTCACAAGCTTGACCCAAGATTTAAAATAATATTTACTGGAATATTTATTGCAATGCTGTTTGTAGCGGACGGCTTTGTTGGTCTTGGTGTGGGCTTATTTTTTGTTTTAGGGGCATTTTTGTTATCAAGAATTCCATTAAAGCTTATGTTAAAGAGCCTAAAGCCGATTTTACCTATTATTATTTTTACATCTATAATGAACGTTTTGTTTGTTAAAAGCGGAAAGGTTTTAGTTCACTTTTGGATTATTACAATTACAACAAATGGAATAAGCACGGCTATATTTATGATGATTAGAATAGCGGCTTTAATAATCGGAACATCACTTTTAACCTATACAACCTCGCCAATTGTTTTAACAGATGCAATTGAAAGGCTGTTGTCACCCCTTAAACTATTCAAAATTCCAGTTCATGATTTTGCTATGATAATGACAATTGCTTTAAGGTTTATTCCAACTTTAATTGAAGAAACCGACAAAATAATGTCAGCACAAAAGGCTAGAGGAGCTGATTTAGAATCTGGTAACTTAATACAACGTGCAAAAGCATTAATACCAATTTTTATTCCTCTTTTTGTATCATCATTTAGTCGTGCAACTGATCTTGCACTAGCGATGGAATGTCGTTGCTATCATGGTGGAGAGGGAAGAACAAGAATGAAACAGCTTAAAGCTATGGTAAGAGATTATATTGCATTTTTTGTAATTGTTGGTTTTTTAGCACTAGTTATTGTAATTAATAAAATTCCAGTGCTTGTATAGTGCTTCATAATTTATATTTGAATGGGGAAATATATGAGAAATTTTAAAGTAATAATGGCATATGACGGAAGTCGGTATCACGGTTTTCAAAGGCAAAGTAATTCTCTTGCAGTTCAACAGGTGGTAGAGGATGCACTAAAAAAATTACTAAAGGAAAAGGTTACTATTTTTGGCTGTTCAAGAACAGATACAGGAGTTCATGCTAGAGAGTTTGTATTTAACTTTTTTAGTGAAAGCACTATAACCCCGAGAGGAATTGTTTATGGTGCTAATGATTTACTCCCTGATGATATTTCATTTTTTTCTTGTGTTGAGGTTGACGAATTGTTTAACGCAAGGTATAATTGTATAGGTAAAGAGTATGAATATATAATTCATAACAGTGAAATTAAGAACCCTTTTTATTATAAAAAAGCCTGTAAGCATTGGTTTGAAATAGATGCAGAGCTTTTAAATGAGCAATCTAAGGATTTTATTGGAACATACGATTTCAAATCCTTTTGTTCAACCGATTGCGATAAGGACATTACTGTACGAACTATTCACGATTTTTCAGTTTCAAGAGAAGGCGATATAGTTAAGTTTAAGGTTTCTGGTGATGGCTTTCTTTACAACATGGTTAGAATAATGATAGGAACTCTGTTATATATAAATGATGGAAAGATAGATAGAGATAGTATTAAAGAAATAATTAAAAAAATGGATAGAAGAAAAGCTGGAAAAACTGTTGTGCCTGATGGACTGTATCTTAATAAAGTTTTTTATTAGTCATGGCAATGAAAGGAATGACAAAATATGTCTAAGAACTATTACGATGATGAAGAGTATGGGGAAAATCAAGAAAACGTCTTTCATGATCTTAGGGTAGAACGCCGTTTAGCAAAGAAAAAAAGACTTAAGAAAAGAATTTTTGGAGTAATATTTGTAGTGTTATTCTGTGTAGCTCTATATTCTACTAGCAGTTTTTGGATTGACCCACTTACTGAATTTTTTCAAAAATCTAAAGAGTCAATAATAAGTGATGGGGCATTAGAACAGGGAAAAGGTTATCCGATTTCATTGAGCCAATCAGATGATAATTACATATCAAGAATTGATAACAAATTAGTTGTTATATCAGATACACATATTTCATATTATGATGATAATGGGAAAAGAACATTAAATCTTCAGCACTTTTTTGCAAATCCTACTATAAAAGAAATGAAAAGCAGTCTTTTGGTATATGATATTAATGGATATAATTTTTCTGTATTTAATGCTAAGGGTGTAAGCTACACTAAAAAATCCGACGAAACAATTCTTATCGCCGAGGGTGGAAAAGAACACGTGGCGGTAGTTACTAAAACAGATAAATATAATTCATACCTCACAATATATAACAAGCTTGGGGAGATAATATTTAAATGGTCAAGTGGTCAAAGGATTGTTAATATAGCTTTTAATTCCGACGATACTGGCTGTATAGTGTCAACAATTACGTCAAGTGGTGGGGTGATTACTTCAAAGCTCGTTGGACTACAATTTGACACAACGGAAGAAATATTTGAGAGTGAAAGTCTTGGCTGTCTAATTTGTCAAGTTAAAATATGCGACAATGGGGATATGTGGGTTTTAGGCGACAATATTTTATACAGAATTAAATCTGATGGAACTGTAATTTATTCTTATTCTTATCCAAAGGATTTAGCAAATTTTTATTTAGATGAAAAAACAGCAGCCCTTGTTTTTAACAATATTGCTGATAAAGGTTCAACTATTGTAATGTTTGGGGATAGTGAAAAGCCAAGTGAATATATAACTAAAAAAAGAGTTAACCAAATTAAAGTAACCGATGGAGAAACATCATATCTATGTGATGATGAATTTGCAACATTAAGCAAGTCGGCAAATATTATTGCTTTATCTAATGAAATTAAGGCATATACGGATTTTATAAATATTGGCAATAAAGTCTACTTCTTAGGGTATAATGAAATAGCAAAGATGTCATTTAAAAATTAGGTTCGAGGAGGTCTTGCTATGAACTGGATTTTAGACGGTTTAGTTGCTGTGATTTTTATTGCGGTCATAATATTCAATATGAAACGTGGCTTTGTTAAGTCGCTCATACTTGTTGTTGGTTTTGTGATTTCGGTAATGATTTCAATTAGCATTTCGGGATATCTAGCACCAGTGGTGTATGATAACTTTTTATCTAGCAAGATATCGGATAAAATAACCTCTGAAATTGCTGACTATGATGTAGTAACAGTAATAAAAGAAAATTTATTTGAAAAAGAATTAGGCGTTGAGATTGAAGATGAGGAAATTAGAAATGCACTACAAAGTGGTGATGTAACAGAAAATCTAATTGGGCTTTGTCAAGGGTTCGAGTCTCAGCTTGATGAAGAAAAATGTAGAGAAGAAATAAATGGCTTTTTAGAAAATTCGGATATATTAGATAAAGAATTCTCAGGAAAAAGTGGCTCAATAATTAAATCATATTTAATCGACAATAAGGATAAAATAAATACCACTGTTAATACCTTGGCTATTAAAGACAAAACCGAGAGAACACAATCGGTAGAAAAGCTTATTGTTAAACCAGCTATTGTAAGTATTATTAGAGTAATAATTGCAGTAATAATATTTATGATTCTTTCTATAATCGTTAGGGTTATAGCGAAATCCGCTGATATTGTTAAACGCATTCCGCTGGCAGGCTCGATAAATTCATTTTTAGGCGGGGCAATAGGTTTTATTGAGGCAATTGTTCTTTTATATGCATTGGCACTTCTTGTTAAAATTTATTTGACATTAGGGCTTGGTACTGGTAATATATTAAATATCGATAATATTAACAAGACAATACTTTTTCAAATTTTTTATAATATTCATTAGTAGAGAGTATAAAAAATAAAGCTTTCAACTAATATATAGTTTTAACAAAAGAAAACAAACAAATCTAAATAGACAGAAGAGAAAGGAGAAAACTCGAAATTCGAGTTGAATAATGCTTATGATAATGTGCTCAAAGTGCAAAAAACGTCCTGCTGTTGTTTTTGTAACAGCAATGCAGGGAACTGAAAAACGAAATGATGGATACTGCTTGCAGTGTGCTAGGGAACTAGGTATTTCTCAAGTTGATGATATGCTTAAATCTACAGGTATGTCAGACGAGGAAATAGATAATATGACTGAGCAGCTTATGGATATAACTGATGGTAGTGATTTTGAACTTGGAGGAAGTGGCACAATGCCAAACTTTCTTAACAGTATATTTGGTTCTGGAAGTAATAAACCATTAGAATCAGGAGAATCCACTGGCGATGTTTCTAAACCTTCAAAAAATACTAACAACTCTAAAAATGATACAGAAAGAGTTGCAAGAGAAAAGAAGAAAAAGCTAAAGTTTCTTACAAATTATTGCACCAATCTTTCACAAAAGGCTAGAGATGGTGAGCTTGACGATATAATTGGTAGAGATAAAGAAATTGCAAGAGTTGTTCAAATTCTTTCGAGAAGACAAAAGAATAACCCATGCTTAATTGGTGAACCAGGTGTTGGTAAAACCGCTATTGCAGAGGGGATTGCGCAGAAAATAGTATCTAGCGAGGTTCCTTTTCACATTCAAGAAAAAGAAATCTATCTTTTGGATTTAACTGCACTTGTTGCTGGAACACAGTTTAGAGGACAGTTTGAAAGCCGTGTAAAAGGACTTGTTGAAGAGGTTAAGGCTGAGGGTAATGTTATCTTGTTTATTGACGAGGTGCATAATCTTGTTGGTACTGGCGATTCAGAGGGGACAATGAATGCGGCAAATATATTGAAGCCAGCTCTTTCGAGAGGTGAGGTTCAAGTTATTGGTGCAACAACTTTTAAAGAGTATAGAAAATACATTGAAAAGGATGCGGCTCTTGAAAGACGTTTTCAGCCAGTAACAGTGGCTGAGTCTACTGTTGAAGATACGGTAGAAATTCTTATGGGCATAAAAAAGTACTATGAATTGCACCATAAGGTGAAGGTTGATAATTATACTTTAAAAATGTGTGCTGTACTTTCCGAAAGATATATTAATGACAGATTCTTGCCAGATAAGGCAATTGACCTTCTTGATGAAGCTTGTGCTTGCACATCAATTAGAAGCCCTGAGCTTGCAGAATTTGACAAGCTAAATAAAGAGCTTTTAATTCTTCAAAAGAAAGTTGACAGCATTGAAGAACAGTCTGCTCCAGACTATGAAGAGCTTGCAAAGCAAAAGGCTGAGGTACTTAGAGTACAAAACAGACTTGTTGAGGTTGAAGAGTTAATTAATAATATTTATGTTACTGAGGATGATTTGTCAAAGGTTATTGAGCTTTGGACAGGAATTCCAGCAAACAAAATAGTTGAAACTGAATTTTTAAAACTAAAAAACATTAAGGAAGCACTTGAAAAAAGAATAATTGGACAAGAAAAGGCTTGTGATGCAGTTGCAAAGGCAATTAAACGCACAAGAGTACAGCTTTCCAAACGCCGCCGACCTGCATCATTTATATTTGTCGGACCTACTGGAGTTGGTAAAACAGAGCTAGTTAAGGTTCTTAGTGAAGAGCTTTTTGATGCAACAGAACCACTAATAAGAGTGGATATGTCTGAATACATGGAAAAGCATAGCGTAGCAAGACTTATTGGTTCACCCCCTGGATACGTCGGATATGACGAGGCTGGACAGCTTACCGAAAAGGTAAGAAGACGTCCTTATTCGGTTGTTTTATTTGATGAAATTGAAAAGGCTCACCCTGATGTAATGAATATTCTTCTCCAAATTCTTGATGAAGGAAGAATAAATGACGCTCAAGGAAGAAACGTTTCATTTGAAAATACAGTAATTGTAATGACATCTAATGCAGGTTCAACGGATAAAGATACTGGTGTTGGATTTAACAAAACGGCTGCTGAGGTTTCAAAAGAAAAGGCTATGAAAGCACTTAAAGATTTTCTTCGTCCAGAGTTTATTGGAAGAGTTGATGAGATTGTTGTATTTAATCCTCTTACCCAAGAAAACTATGCTAAGATTGCTGGTTTAATGCTTGATGAAATGAAAGAACCTCTTGAAGAAAAATCAATCAAGTTCACTTATGATGATAAAGCAACAGCTTTAATTGCTAAAAAATCGTTTGGTAAAAAATTAGGTGCTAGAGATATTAGGCGCATTATCAGAAGTGAGATTGAGGATCAGATTGCAGAAATTATTATCGATTCAGAAGAAAAAATTTCAGCGATAGGATTAACCCAAAGAGATGAAAAGCTTGTTGTTGACAGGTTTTAACTTAATAAATATTAAATAACAAAAGAACACTAACTTTTTATGGTTAGTGTTCTTTTTACTATTCAATAATCTTTTGTGCTTATAGATATCTATATTTTTATAATTCAATATTTTTTTCTAAATATTTATATTCTTATTATTCAGGTATTTCTTGTTCTCCAAAATATTTATCTTTTAATTATTTAATAAATTTAAATTTTATAAAAACGCTAATCTTGTTGTTTTCTAATTATAAGTTAAATATCCAATAAAAGTGTTATAATCTTAAACTTAATCTTAATACAAATGCTAAAATTTTAATACTATACTTACTTAGCAACCATCTGTCTCCAGAATTTTAAAACGGCCTTAGTTGTTATATCAATGTGTTCAGTGGTTAAAAATTGACAACTTTTATTAATAGTCTTTGGGTAGTTTTCAGATATTACAGGAGAAAGATATTCGTCTATTAATTCTTTAGGCACGGTGTTTATATCAATGGAATGTGATTTTTTAAGCTGGTATTCTATATCAATCCAATCTTTCTGTTTAAGTAGATAAGAGTTAAGCTTAAAAAGCTCTTTATATTTTTCTATTTTTAAATCTTTGTCTTTAATTCCAAGTCTTTTAAACTCGTCAAACATTTTCCATTCAACAAGCTCGTCCCACATGATATCGGATATTATATGTACAGTATAACCTTTAAACAAATCAAGGTCGTTTGCATATTTATTTTTATTTGTTAAATAATAGTTTAAAATACTGTTTTTCCAATTATCTATGTTTACTTGTCTAACGTGTGCTGGAAACCTTACCTCTGCTGGAGCGTTGTCATCAGGGTTTACTGCATCTGGCGCAATTGCACCTAAATAAAATTGAGATAAGCTTTTAATTTTAAGGTGGTTAGCAATTTCTTTAGCAATAAAAAGATGTACTATTGTGGATGGCATTATTTTGTGACCTCCGTAAATATAAGTTATATTTATTTTAGCACATTTTATAATTAAAAACAACGGTACAGATGTAAAATCTAATACCGTCGTTTTATATTTCTGTTAAGAATAATTGTTGTAAGTAATTTAGTGCAATCCAAAGCTTATACCTAATGCGCTGTTTACTTGAGTCATTGAGCTAGTGTCAAGCTCGCCCATGCGTTCCTTTAGACGTTTCTTGTCGATAGTTCTTATTTGTTCTAGTAAAACAACCGAATCCTTAGCGAGACCACAATTTCCACCATCAACTTCAATGTGAGTTGGAAGCTTTGCTTTGTCTCGCTGGCTCGTTATTGCCGCTGCAATTACTGTTGGACTATGCTTGTTGCCGACATCGTTTTGGACAATCAATACAGGTCTCATTCCCCCTTGCTCTGAACCAATAACGGGGCTTAAATCCGCATAGTAAATTTCACCTCTGTGTACTGTCACGTAAAACACTCCCATATTTATTTAGCTAATAATATTCTTACCAGCTTACATCTATTGTAGACATTGGGGAGCTGGTTTAATCAATAATATTATATGCAAAATTCGACAATTTGGTACGACATAAATTACCAGACACTAGCTTGTATTCATTTTTTAAGGACTGTAAAAACAATCAAATTTCTTTGTTAAATAAATAGTCGACAGTTATTATTGATTATAAGAATAAAAAAAGGACATAAAATATGTCCTTTTTAGTTGTTAAATTTTATATAAAAGTGAAACTGCTGTCGTTGAAATACCGAGCTTTTCTCCCGTAAATCCCAAGCTTTCTTCTGTGGTTGCCTTAACTGAAATTTGTGAAACATCAATTTGACAAGCCTTAGCAATGTTCTCCCTCATAGATAAAATGTGAGGGAAAAGCTTTGGTGCTTGAGCACATACAGTCGAATCAATGTTACCTATTTCGTATCCTTTTTCTCTAATAAGACTGCAAACTTCTCCTAAAAGAACAAGGCTATCAGCGCCTTTAAAGGTTGAATCGGTGTCAGGGAATAGCTTTCCAATATCACCTAAAGCGAGCGCTCCTAAAATAGAATCTGATATTGCGTGAGCTAAAACGTCAGCATCAGAATGTCCGAGCAGCCCTTTTTCATAAGGAATATCAACTCCACCTAAAATAAATTTTCTTCCCTCAACAAGGCGATGGACATCATATCCATGACCTATTCTAAATGAAGTCATTTTATTAATATCATCCTTTCGATTTGTTAAATTTAAGAATTTGCTGTGCAACAGCTATATCCTCTGGTGTTGTAATTTTTATATTTGAATAATCCCCAACAGTTATATGTGGCATTATTCCAAGTGCCTCAAAAAGCTGGCTGTCATCAGTAAAATCAAGGGAATTTTTCCAAGAAAACTCCAAAGCCTCTTTATATTTTTTATATGAAAAAATCTGTGGTGTTTGAGTTAAGAAAAGGGTATCTCTAGGAGGGGTTTCTTTTACATATCCAAAGTTGTCTGAAATTTTTACGGTGTCCTTGCATGGAACACAAACAACTGAAGAACCGTATTTTTTTGCATCTAAAATAGCTTTTGAAATAGTGTCAGATGAAATAAGCGGTCTTGCACCATCATGAACACAAACAAAATTGCAGGTATTATCAACAATTTTAAATCCATTTGCTACAGACTGCTGGCGTGTCTCACCGTTTGGAGCAAATTTAACAGGTACTTTGAAATTAGATTTTAGCACACTATAAAATTTCGATTTAAAACTATCTGAACAACATAAAATTATTTCCTTAATGCTGTTAACATCTGCAAAAGGCATAACAGTCCTCTCAATAACGGATATACCCTCTATCTCAAGGAAAAGCTTGTCTATGCCACCCATACGAGTGGATTTTCCACCACAGGGAATTATCACTGAAACCATATTTTCTCTCCTAATTATTGTATCTCATAATAGTTTCCTAAAAACTTAAAATAAGATAGTTCAGATTGAAGCTCTGAAATTAACATTGCAACCTCTGGATTTGAAATACTTCCCTCAAAATCAAGGTAGAAAACAACATCAAAATCCTTGTTTGCAATTGGCTTATTCTCAATTCTTAAAAGATTTAATCCTGCAACTGAAAACTTAGTTAAAAGCCTATATAAAGCCGAGCGCGAGTGAGAAAGGGACAAGCTAACTGAAATTATATTCGCATTTTCAGAGCATAGAATTTCCTTTGAAAGCAAAATGAAACGTGTATAGTTATCACTAACATTAGTTATGCACTCTGCTATAATTTTAAGTCCCAGGCGATTTGCACATTCAACCGAACATATTGCTGCAAGGGGGAGTTCACTATCTTTAACAAATTCAGCAGCAAGAGCGGTATTAGTATGCTCAACTGGCTTAAATCCATTTCTCTTTATATAATCGGAGCACTGAGCTAAAGCCTGTTCGTGAGATAAAATCTTTTTTACATCCTTAATATCTGTTTCATTTTTTACTGCAATACAATGTGATATTTTAACCTTAACAGATGTGGCAATGTGGCAGTCATATTCCTTTAAAAGATTATATGACTGGTGAACTGAACCGGCTGTTGAGTTTTGAATTGGCAAAATGCCATACTTGTATTTGCCATCAACAACGGATTTTATTACATCCTCAAAATCCTCAAAAAACACAGCTTTAGAATTTGGAAAGATAGTTGAAGCGGCTATTTGAGAATAACTTCCCTTAGTTCCAGGGCAAGCTATTGTTGGAGCGGTATCGTTTTTAGTAGAAAATGCAGTATATTTTATTTCTTTTTTATCCGAAAAAAGTCTTTGAAACTGAAGGGATTTTGAAATATCCATTATGGTGGTGAAAAGAACCTCGCTACCATTTTCTAGCCATTTAGGAGAACCTTCACGAACCTTTTTTATAATTTCATGCTCTCTTTCAGTCTGAAAAACAGGGAGCTTATTGTCTATTTTATATTGTGCAACATTAATACACACTTCCATTCTTTTTTCAAAAAGCTCCATAAGCTTTACGTCTATTTCGTTTATTTCCCCACGCAACTCGTTTAATTTCATTCTAAAAATCATTCCGTTCATTATATTATTATAATCTAAAAGCCCATTTTATTGCTAGTTCAGACCATTGCTCTGCAACAGGCTGTAAATGCCAGTCGTTTGTCGAGGTATTAAAGTTACAAAGTGAAAGTCCGTGTCCACCCCACTCATATATGTGGCTCTCAAAGGGAATTTTGTTCTTTGAAAGTCCTGCCATATAAAGAAGTGAATTCTCAACTGGAACACATCCGTCGTCGGTACAGTGCCATATAAATGTTTTTGGTGTGTCACTATTAACCTGTTTGTCTAGTGTAACAAGCTTTTCAATATTATCACGTTCTTGTCCTTCAGTACCAGTTAAAAGATTGTCAATTGAGCCTTGATGTGTAAGCCCGCCAGTTGTAATAACAGGGTATGCGAGTATAGCACCATTTGGTTTTATATCATCACTTTTACAGCTGAGTCCATTTGCAACAAAATCCTTAGACCAGTGACAAGAAACTGACGCACATAAATGCCCTCCAGCAGAAAATCCACAGATTAAAATCTTGTTAGGATTTATGTCAAATCTTTCTGCATTATCACGAACGTACTTTATTGCTGCACAGGCTTCTAAAAGGTCGGTTGGAAATCTTTTTTTGTAACAAGAATAACGCAAAACAAAAGCATTTATTCCTGCACCTAAAAATCTAAGTGCCACTGGCTCTGCCTCACGTTCAGAGCAATAATCATACCCGCCGCCTGGAAAAATAATGATTGCTGTTCGGTTTTTTCTACCTATTTCCTCTGGCACATCATAACAATAGCTTGTCAATGTTGGGTTACATTCTTCACTAGAAAGACCGCTTTTTTTATAGTCGATTTTTAAATTAATTGTTTCAAAAAACACAATAACACTCCTTAAATACAGTTACATATATTTTACCACAAAGCTGTGATAATTACAAGAATAAAAAAGTACAAAGTGGTTAAAACTATCTTATGTTAATTCGAGATATTGCTTTAGATATTATTGAAATAGAGGGAGATTATTATGAACATGATTTTCTGCAATTCTAAATGTATACATCAAGCTGATGGAGTTTGTCAATTAGAGCGGACTCTAGATGTTTTATCTGAAAGTGTAACTGACGAGGATTGTTGCTATTTTTCACCAATTCAAGAAAAGTCGCAGTGAAATTAGCGAAACAGTAGCCAAAAAATCAAATTACTCATATCATATATAAAACAGCAATCAATATGTGAATATGGAGGTTAGTGCTATGGCGGACAATTTTTTTCTAGGTTCTTTTTCCCCGCAAGGATTTAAAAGTGATTTTTCAAAAGTTATTGATACTGAGGGATACTTTACTTATATTCTAAAGGGAGGTGCAGGTACAGGGAAGTCTTTGCTAATGAAAAAGGTCGGCAAATTTTTTGAGGATAGTGATGAGGTTAGTTATTACTACTGTTCATCAGATCCAGCTTCTCTTGACGGAGTAGTTATAAATAATGCAAAAATAGTAATTGTTGATGGAACATCTCCCCATGTTTTTGATCCAGTTTATCCAGGAGTTAGGCAAAAAATAATTAATTTAGGTGATTGTTGGGACGACAAAAAGCTTGAGGATAGCACAGATGAAATAATCTTAATAGCTAAAGAACACAAAAAACTAATGGATCGAACTAAGCGTTATGTTAAGGCTTTATCCTCAATTTTTAACGATACATATGTGGTGGCAGATGAAGCTGTATTAACAGATAAGCTTAAGGGATTTATAACTAGGCTCACAAAAAAAATAGCTCCCAAGCGAACAGGAAACTTTGGAAAAGTTCTTAACAAACAGCTTTCAGCTATAACACCAAGTGGTTATTTAACACAGGTTGAAACTTTTAAGGAATATGAAGTATATCTTCTAATGGATAATTTTTTTGCAGGAAGCGACCACTTGCTCCGAGAACTTGCAGGTTCTTTAGCTAGTCACGGAAAAGATGTATGGGTTAGTTTGTCTAATATGTTTGATACCCCTGTATACGAACATTTAATTGTTCCTGATTTGAAAACAGCCTTTATCTCCTCAAATCCTTTAACAGGGCTTGCACTTGAGGGAGTTAAGCCAATAAACATACAAAGGTTTTATGACAAGCATGTCATATCACAGCGTAAATATAGGCTTAAGCTGAACAAAACTGCTTGTGCTGATTTAACAGCTGAATCTTCAAAAACTATGAAGCTTGCACTTGAAGCCCACAATGCTTTAGAAAGCTTTTATATTAAAGCCATGGACTTTTCTAAAGTAGATATAATAACCCAAACAATAATTAAAAAGTCAAAAAGGGGGGACCTAAGTGAATAGAACATATCCATTTGTGCCAATAAAGCTCCCCTTTAAAGCTAACCAGTTAAGCCCATATATTGACGCTAGAACTATTATGGTGCATTACAACCTGCTTTACAAAAATTATATTTTAAAGCTTAACGAGGAGCTTTCAAAGCACAAAAGTCTTCAAGATTTGACGTTAGAACAGTTACTTAGCAATCCTAGCAAACTCCCTGAAAAAGATAGAGTGAACATTATGAGATATGCAGGGGGAGTTTTTAATCATGAAATGTATTTTATGTCTATGGGAATGCGTGGCGACACACTTCCAAATGCAAAGCTAAGGTCGAAAATCAATAATTGTTTTGGGTCATTTAATGATTTTAAGGAGAGATTTATTGCTGCTGGGTTAGCAGTTTTTGGTTCTGGATATGCATGGCTAGTGGTTGATAAAAAAGATAATCTAATGATTATTATTACTGCCAATCAGGAAACTCCTCTTGAGCATGGATTAAAACCTATTATGTGCTGTGACGTTTGGGAACACGCTTATTTTTTACAATATTTAAATCGCAGAGCCGATTATTTAAATAAATTTTTCAAAATTATTAATTGGAATTCGGTTGAGAAGAATTTAATGTAATATTAAAACAGAAAAGAGCCTAAAAATAGACACAATGGTATGTCTATTTTGGGGCTCTTTGGGCTTTTTAATGACAACTCTATAAAAATACCACTAAAAATTGGGAGAATTACGTTAAAATCAACAGTTGAAATTAAGCCTTAGAAAGGGTATAATAGAAATAGGAGATAGACTTAGGTTTATTTTTGTAAATTATGTTGTAGGAGGAAAAACATTTGATATTTACCGTAGACGTTGGAAACACCAACATTGTACTTGGTGCATTTGAAAATGACAAGTTAAAATTCACTGCTCGTGTTGCAACTGAAGCCTTAAAAATGGAGGATCAGTATGCGATCGAATTTTCTAGCATTATCAGACTTAATGGGTATAAGCCTAGCCAAGTTGACGGTGCAATATTATCAACAGTTGTTCCCACGCTTGTGCCTATTCTTAAACGTGCAATGACAAAGCTTTTTAAATGCAAGGTTTTTGTAATTGGCCCTGGTATTAAAACTGGACTTAACATTAAAATTGATAACCCAGCTGCTTTGGGTTCTGATTTAGTGTGTAGTGCGGTTGGAGCGCTTTTAAAGCATAAGCCTCCTCTAATCATCTTTGATTTAGGAACAGCTACCACAATTACTGCTGTTAATGAAAAATGTGAGATGATAGGTGGCTCAATTATGCCAGGAGTGAGAATTTCACTTGATGCACTTTCTTCTAGAACTTCTCAATTGCCACAAATTAGCATCGATATGCCAAATGAAAATGTTATTGGTGCAAACACAATTGATTGCATGAAATCAGGTGTTGTCATAGGTGCTTCAGCAATGATGGAGGGTATGATTGACCGTTACAAAGAGGTTCTTGGCGAAAAAACAACAGTAATTGCAACTGGTGGACTTGCAGGTGGAATTGTTGCTCATTGTCGAAGAGAGGTTATGATAGAGGACACATTGCTTCTTGATGGACTATATGCAATTTACAAAAAGAATACTGTAGACTAATCTTCAAATATTTAGCGTTGTATTGGGAAGAATAATATTGCCCAAACAACAGCGAGGAGAGATTATTATGTCAAAAGACCGCAGCAAAATTTTGTCACTTAGCCAGCTTGGAGTGTTAGCAGCCATATTAATACTTATGGCTTTTACACCACTTGGCTATTTGAAGACTCCATTAATTGAGATTTCATTAAATATGGTACCTGTTGTAATTGGTGCAATCGTAATTGGGCCAACAGCAGGAGCAATTTTAGGTGGGATTTTTGGAGTAACAAGCTTTATTCAATGCTTTGGAATGAGCGCATTTGGAACATTTCTAATGACAATTAACCCAGTACTTACATTTATTATGTGTCTAGTGCCAAGAATTTTGGCTGGACTATTAGCTGGCTTGATTTTTAAAGGAATAGGAAGGTTTGATAAAACAAAGGTAGTAGCAGCAGGTGTTTCATCAACATTTGGTGCGTTACTAAATACCATTTTCTTTATGCTTTCAATTTATGTTCTGTTTTGGAATAATAATTCATTTATTTCTAAAATGACTGAATGGGGACTTCCAGTGGGTTCGTTTGCTAAATTCCTTATAGCTTTTGTTGGTATTAACGGAGTTATAGAAGCCGCTGTATGCCTTGTTGCAGGTACAGCAATATCAAAAGCACTTTTAGTTTTGAATAAAAAAGTGGCAAAAACCTAATAGCGTTATATATAAAACGGGTAGCTTAGGCTGCCCGTTAATTTATTGGAAAAGAGATTTTTATATGGGACTAGCTTTAATATTATTTAAACAGGTTTTAATAATGCTTATTTTTCTTTGTGTGGGTGTAATTTGTTTTAAAACAAAACTCATAACAAAAGAGGGAAACAAAAGCATATCAAATTTGGTACTCTATATTATAAATCCAGTTTTAATTTTTATTTCTTATCAGCAGGATTTTTCGGTAAAGCTTCTTAAGGGGCTTGGAGCAACTCTAGTACTAACTATCTTAGGATTTGTTATATTCATACTCATTTCAAATTTAATTATTAGAAACAAAGAGGGGCGAGAAGTCAGCATAGGCGTAGAAAGATTTTCGGTTGTTTATTCAAACTGTGGTTTTATGGGAATTCCAATTGCAAGTGTGCTTTTTGGAGCAGAGGGTGTTTTTTATATAACAGCCTTTAACACAATTTTTAACATCATGGTGTGGTCACATGGGGTACTCATGATTTCTGGTAACAAAAAAGAAATGAGTCTAAAAAAGGTTCTTCTAAATCCGACTATAATTGCTACAGCTTTAGGACTAGTTTGTTTTATATTAAAGATTAGAATTCCAGAAATTCCTCATTCAGCCTTAACCACATTAAGTGGTACAATTGCACCAATGGCAATGCTAGTTGCTGGTGTTACAATTGCTCAAACAAACCTATTTAAAGCACTTCAAAATTTTAGAATTTATATTATTTGTGCTTTAAAGCTTTTGGTTCTTCCAATTTTATGCTTGCTTATATTTAAGCTTATTCCATTTAACATTGATGAAACTGTTTTGTTGGTAACAACTTTAGCCTTGTGCTGTCCAACAGCAACAATGGGAACTATGTTTGCAATCAGATTTGATAAGAATGCAGTTTATGCGGCAGAGATTTTTGCTGTAACTACAATTATATCAATTGTAACAATGCCTTTAGTTATCTATATTCAGCAGATTTTAGCCTAATCGGTTACTTAAAAATATAAGAATTTTTAAAAAATTAAATCTATAAAGCTTAAACCTCCTCTCGAAAAAACGAGAGGAGGTTTTTTGGGGTTATTTATGACAAAATCGAATTTAACATAATTTCAATAAGCTAAGTTTTAAAAATAAACTAGGCCGTTTTATCAAATTGCGAATTATAAAGCTGGGCATAAAATCCGTCTTGTTCCATTAATGCCTCGTGGCTTCCTTGTTCAATAATAT
>JAAZIT010000107.1 GCA_012800685.1 Clostridiales bacterium | reverse complement strand
TTATAGAATGAGAATTGGTGTTAAATAATAATATCTGAATATAGGTTTTTATTATAAATTAGACCTCTATAATATAATTAGAATATGATAAATATACGAAAAGCACATGAATTTAAATTCATGTGCTTTATTAATCAATATTAAAATATAACAATTAGATTTAAAGAAATTTTGTAAAAGCGTGTGCAAACATAAAGGCTATTCTTAATTGCTCCATAGTTTATTTCGAAATATATAATATCTTTTTTTTAAAAATATTATTTTATAAAATAAATACTCCTATATGTTATTATGCAAATGGATTTTCGGACTTATAGAGCATACCCTTTGGCTGATTAAAACCAATTTCTGTTGCACCAAGATACTTAAATACGCTGTGGATTGCTTTCCCAAAATGTCCAAATGCAACTGCACCGTGATGAGGGAAGTTCCCTTCAACAAGAACATGGCGATAAAAACGTCCCATTTCCGGAATTGCAAATATTCCAATTCCTCCAAATGAACGAGTTGCAACTGGAAGAACCTCACCCTGTGCAATATAAGCACTAAGCTTTGAATCTGAGGTTGATTGAAGTCTGAAAAAGGTTATATCTCCATCAACAATATCCCCCTCAAGAGTTCCTCTTGTGATATCAGGCTCTGAATTAGGTTCAAGTCCTCTGTGCATAATAAGCTGGTACTTCATAGTTGTTGATTTTAAGCGACAAGCTGGAGTATTTCCACAATGAAATCCCATAAAGGTATCTTTTAGGGTATAGTCATAGTCAAATTTACCCTTAATTTCTTCGTTGTAAATATTTGCTGGAACAGTGTTGTTAATGTCAAGAAGTGTTACACTTTCGCCTGAAACACAAGTTCCGATATATTCGCTAAGTGCACCGTAAATGTCAACCTCACAAGCCACTGGTATACCCATGGCGGTTAGTCGGCTGTTTACATAGCATGGAACAAACCCAAACTGTGTTTGGAATGAAGGCCAGCACTTATTTGCAAAAGCAACGAACTTTCTTGAACCCTTATGCTCTTCTGCCCAATCGAGAAGTGTAGCCTCATATTGAGCGAGCTTTGGAAGAATACCCGACATTTTATTGCCCTCGCCAAGCTCAGCTTCCATATCAGCAATAATTTTAGGAATACGCTTATCATTAGCATGCCCATGGTAGCTAGCGTATAAATCGAGCTCAGAGTTTTCTTCAATCTCAACTCCTAGATTATAAAGCTGTTTAATAGGAGCATTACAAGCAAGAAAATCCTGTGGACGTGGACCAAATGAAATAATCTTAAGATTTCTTACACCAATAATTCCTCTTGCAACTGGAACAAATTCAGCTATCATTTCTGCAACCTCATCAGCTGTTCCAACTGGATATTCTGGAATGTATGCCTTTAGATTTCTAAGGGCTAGGTTATAGCTTGCATTAAGCATACCACAATAGGCATCTACACGGCCGTCAGAAAGGCTATCTCCACAGTCTTCCTCTGAAGCGGCAACAAACATCACTGGGCCATTAAACTCTTTGCAAATTAGTGTCTCTGCTGTTTCTGGGCCAAAGTTTCCTAGATATACAACAAGTGCATTACATTCAGCCGTATTTATTTCATCTAAGGCACAAAGCATATCTTTTTCGTTTTCAATTATAGTTTCGCATTTGAAAATATCACCAAATTTTTCTTGGTAATTTTTACAAACATTTTCGCATCTTGTTTCTGATAGACTTTTTGGAAAACAGTCTCTTGAAACTGCTACAATTCCTAATTTAACCTCTGGAAAATTAAACATATTTTATCCTCCCATATTTTGTTTTCGATTACATTTTAACATATTACCATTTAATTTGCAACATTATTTTAGGTTTTAAATTATTAATAGTTTTATTGATTTGTTAGGGTTTTTGTGGTAAACTATTAGTGAGTGAAAAGCCTAATGTGAAAGGATGAGTGCATTGAGTATTAATAAACTTATGCGATACGTTTTAAAAGTACTTTCTTATCCTGATGTAGATATTAAAAAAACATATAAAATTGAGCGTTCGGTTTCGAATATTAGGGCTGATAAGCTTATGAATCCTATACACAAAAAATGGGACAAGACGGTTTTTCGTGGTGATAAAGAAATTAATGTGCGTGTTTATACACCCAAAAAGGAATATAGAAAAACTGTTTTACTGTTT
The DNA here is from genome assembly GCA_012800685.1 of Clostridiales bacterium. Lineage (GTDB taxonomy): Bacteria > Bacillota > Clostridia > Oscillospirales > Ruminococcaceae > JAAZZIT01. The sequence goes on along the minus strand of JAAZIT010000107.1, from coordinate 906 downwards.
TTTCATGGTGGTGGCTGGGTTAAGGAAAATGTTGACAGCTATAATAGCGTATGTAAATCTCTTTCAAAGCATACAGGCTGTAAGGTTTTATCTGTGGAATATTCATTAGCACCTGAAAATCCTTTTCCAGAGGGTCTTGAGGATTGTTATACTGTGACCCAAAAAATCCTAGAAGAGGCTCAAATCTATGATTTAAGTGAAAATGACATTGTGATTATAGGGGATTCGGCAGGTGGAAATCTTGCCGCGGTTGTGTCACTTTTATCAAGGGACAGAAAAGCTATTTTGGTAAAAAATCAAATACTAATTTACCCTGCCACCTACAACGACCACAGCGAAAACTCGCCATTTAAATCCGTTAAAGATAATGGTACAGACTATCTTTTGACATCTAAACGAGTATGCGATTATATGAAATTATATATGTCAGAGGAAGAGGATAGGAATAGCCCTTATTTTGCGCCACTTTTGGCTAAAAATCTTGAGAATATGCCAAAAACACTAATTATAACTGCTGAATTTGACCTCCTTAGAGATGAAGGGGAGGAATTTGGTAAGAGGCTAAAGGCGGCCGGAAATGATGTTAAGGTTTATAGAATGAAGGACGCACTCCATGGTTTTTTCGGAATTCCTTCAACCTTTTATCATGTTAAAAAAATATATAGTCTTATTAATGTATTTTTAGATGAGATTTAAAATAACTCTTGAAACGCTGATATATAACGGTTAAAGCTTGACTAGCTATAAATTATTTTATAAGCCAAATTTCAAAGGACTTTTTGTCTTTTGTTATTTTTAACCAAATGTATTGACTTTTGTATATAAGAGACTTAAAATTAATAGGGTGAGAATCATTAAATAAACAACTAATAACTAATAACTAATAACTAATAACTAATAACTAAT
>JAAZIT010000106.1 GCA_012800685.1 Clostridiales bacterium | reverse complement strand
CCTCTTCATAGATAATTTCTAGACCATTAATCTATCTCTGTATCGCCAAAACACAAAAACGCATAATGATACTATGATTAGTTTTGAAGTTGTTCCAACAAACTGGCAAACATTGCGTCTATTTCGGCTTTTGTATAGGTTGATGTGCTTGTTAGCGTTGAATACCCATACTCCTCGACAGGAACATTGAGTATGTATTTAGTGCTTTGCGTTTCAAATATTACTGTGATTTGTGGATTTGCTACATAATAATCAATAGAGGAATAATGCAATCTTATTAAGTCGTTAGTTGTTACTAAGACAATATCATCAAATTTTGTTCCATCTATTTTATTATCAACAATAAGCGCGCTAAGCTTATTTCTAATTGCCAACTTCTCGGCTTGCGTTAATGTTGTAAGACTCGCGACTTCTAATTCAATTGTTGGTCTTGGTGTTGGTTTGTTTATTAAATCGTTATAGTCACCACTAAAACCTGTTAGCGTTTCAATAGTTGTTGCCGAATCATCTCCTACAAAGTTAACCGTTAATTTGATAGTTTCATTATCATTTTCACTTTCAAAAAGTATAGATACTGTTTCGCCATCCTCAACAAAAAAACTTGAATAATGGTAATGAATATCGTTATAGCCATCAACAAAATGAAGGATTAAATCATCATATTTGCTTGTGTCTATATCATAACCACCTGCATTTAAAATAGCGGCAACTTGTGCAGAAATGGTTGTTTTTTCTTCTTCCGTTAATGAAGTTAAACTTGCTACTTCAAAAATAATGTCAGTTGGTTTGTTTTTGATATAAGATAACTCTTCACTGTCAGTCTCTGCCCAATCTGCTTGAACTTGTCCTATAAGTTCTCCGGGTTCTCCTTTTAAATCTGCTAGTGCAACTAGGTTAGTCCATAGCGTATCGCCAACGTATCGCCACTGGATATGAGTGTCAGATGTTTGGAGTTCTATTTCTCTGCCATCGGCTCCATCTGTACCGCTAGAATCTTCTTTATTATTAGATAACTTTAATATAGCGTAGTTAGAAGTTCCAGTCATATTAATAGACAAGCCGTCAGTTGTCACGATGTTACCTACAGTTGTATTATTGGATTCTACTATAGTTACCATCTTGCCAATCATATAAGAAGGAAGAGGCAATATTTTTTTAATTGGTTTGTGAGCGTTGACTTGTAAGTAAATATCATCATTAACCCAATACCAGCTAACGTTAGTAAAATCTTCATCATATTTAGGTGAGAGTATACGGTATACAACAGCTTCAACACGGTCTCCTGGATATAGTTTACCACCAGATATTAATTTTTGGTACATTTTAAAACTTGAATAAAAGAAGGCAGCATCACTTAGCTGTTCAACGCGTATTTCTGGACGTGCAGTACCATAATCTGGACAGAACCCAGTATTCATTGTATACGTTGCATTTGCATCATAGAGTTGAAAATAAGAGGTTGGGGGTAAGTTAGGGTTTCTCCATTTATCTGGTGTTAAATATATAGAAGTACTTGGCTCGTGTAAGGTAATGTCATCATATATAGTATTAGGTACATACATATAATGATTTGCTGTATTAAAAGCTATAGATTGCGTCATTCCAAAGTATCCTACATTTATCTCCTTGTTAATGTCGTAAGACTCAAACATAACACAAGCACCATTCTTTTGAAATCTGTGTGTAATAGATACTGAACAATAGTAGTCGTCTATGCTATCATTGTTCATACTTGTGTTTGTATTGTTTCCAACATTATTAATTAAGTATGTTAATACTGTAGGGAAATATATTATGTTGTACTGTTCAACGAAATCAACAAAGTTAGACTCATAGAATCCATCTGTTAAAGGCACTTCTTTAGTACCATTTAATAACAGTTTATGTACAACTTTGTTAGTTGTAGAATAAAGTTGTTGAGCATTACTATTCACAGTTTCGATTGTTATATCTGATATGTTTGTGGCACCAGATTTATGAGTTAAAATTTTACCAGCTGCTAAAGCTTTGCTAGTAAATATCCCAGTGTCCATCATCTGCGCTGTTTTAGGTGCGAACCATAGTGTATCAATATCGTGTATTTTAAATAACACGTATTCTACATCAGGTTGTGTTGTATCTACTCAAATTGAACCTATATCTGCTTCTGTTTTCCCGTGAGCGGTTGCTACAATGCTGTTACCAATAGAATAAGCGTGGTTAGCGCCTATATAGGTACCATTAAAGTTTGCTGGACAGCTATCATCACCACATGATTTTAATAATGTTCCATAACTTGTTTGATTATATGGTGTTGTAGCAGGTATTTTCCCAATAGCACCAAAATTAAATAAGTTGCCATTACTTCCACCAACTATACTAGCTGTATGAACTAAATCATAATCTGCTTCTGCCCATTCTCTTGCTCTAAAAGCTATTTTGTTGCCAGAAATAGATACTACAACACCTTTTCCTGTAGGTGATGATTCTTTTAACTCTTTTATTTCTGTTTTCAATGCAGCAATATCAGTAATATTTTTCTCTACCTTAGCTGGTATTGTTACATTTGATGGGTATTGGTCAACAACCATACCATCTGGATAAACTGCATAAGGGTTTAAATTTTCTCCATCATAATTATATAAGAAAGTAAAATTAGAAAATCTACAGTCAGCAGTTAAAAACCCGCTACGTATATTGTTAAAGATAAAGTATAGAATAATGTCACCGAAGTTAGTAAACGTGGACACCCATTCTATTCCTGAAATATCGTGTTGAATATAGGTCCAACCGTCTTGTTTGGCAAGGCATTTAGTTGATGTTGTAGGAACTGCTGTCATCATAGCACTATTACCAAGAACCAATGTTGCTAGTCTAGTGTCCTCATTGCCTACCTCCGAATATACTGTTTTCCAAGGGAAATCAAGCTTTGCGTAATTGCCTCCTGAAGAATTATATATCCAGACTTGAAAATTAGATGAAGGTATTGCAGCAAGAAAATCGTCTTTTATCCACATGCCAAAAGTTAATCTATTTATTGTGCTATCTAATTGTTTAAGCGGGGGGTTTAATGTACTTCCCCATTTTGTATAGTGTAGAAAAAAAGACGACGCACTAGGAGGTACACTAGCATAAAGCCTGTGTTGGTATTCTAAAACTTCTGACATAGGACTAGTATTCAATTCTTGTTCAACGGTTGGAACATTTAAATCACCATTTTTAGTTGCAAATAAACAAGGTGTTAATGTTCCATTGCCCTTTTGCTCATTAATTGGTAAAGAAGCATCACCATAAAAGGGATGAAGTAATTGTTGAACGGCGCCTTCTGTTGCGATTAATTCCGATTCTGGGTCCATCTCAAAGAAGTCTTTTGGTTTCATTTTAACAATAAGACCAGGATGAAATACTGTGCTCTCAGGATGTTGTGATATTGCCCCTTGAGGAAATCTTACAAAACCAGAAGGTATTGTGTAGTCATAAACAATAGTATTATTAGCAATAGTTATTTGTTTTGTGGCTAAAGCAGTTTTAGCAGGGTTAAATCTGAAATAGAATTTAGCCACTTTACTACTAGAATTAAAAGCCCAACTCTCTTTTGACATTGTTAATTCATATAATAAATAACTCCAACCATTACTCTCCTCTATTTTTTTAACAGTGCCTGTTAGTGTTGGATTAATTGTTTTAGGGGAAATAGTCAAATCAAGACTAGTATTTAAAGTTGAATTAACAGCGTCATAAATTCGCATTTTAATAAATGCAGAATAATTTGCGTGATTATATATCCAGAAATCAATATTATTCATGGGTGTTAACCCTATATTATTCACGTCTGTATTTTTAATCCAAAAACCCCAAGATATTTTACTAGGGGCAACCGAATTGTTAAAGTCAAAAAAATCAACAGCATAAAACATATTAGCGGATTCGTCCCCATCAGGTGCACTTATTTTAATGGCAAACGGACATATATCTTTTACAGGGCTGGAGGGGTCTTCTACTGCCTCTATTTTGGGGCTGGTAGCATTCCCCTCTCTAATTGGAAAAGGGTTTCCCGAAGTTTCAGTACCATTGCCTAAAACTAAATTTTCTGGCAATACTGGATAAGCATCTTGTTCAACCCATCCGCCAATCAATTTTTGAACTGCGAGAGCACTAGGTATTTCTTCATCTGTGCTTTCTTCGTTAATTACTTGAACAGGAGTCGGTTTAATCTCTTGTCCTTTGTATTTTAGTTTACCTTGGTCATCTGATAGATTTACTAATACTTCACGGTTTGGTATCTCTATTTCAATTTCATGTATATCTTGTTTAATTTCATTAATCTCCGCATTAATCTCATCAACCGCAGTTGGTGGAATTTCAGTTTGTTCTGGATAAATACTTCTAACAACTGGAATTTTTATATACGGACTTAATTTTCCTCCTTCTCTAAAACAAACCATAGAGAAAGCGGAATCTTGTCTTGCGAGACCCACGGTCATTATAGGGAAGATTGTTGCTTTGTATGCGTAACGGCCTGTTTCATCTAATTCTGCCGCACGATACAATGCGCGCTCTTCAAATTTTCTATTAGTTGGGTTAACCCAAGTAAAATAAAGTGAAGAGGCTAAATAATCCAATAATACAACTAACGTCCCAGTTGAATATTCAGTTAGTGGACCTGGACTATTTTCAGGTTTAAGGTAAGGCGTACCTATCCTAAAGTCATCCTTTAAATAAATTTTTAAAATCATTTTGTTTATCACCTCTATTTAGAGTTAGAAGGAATTCTATCCTTCCTTATAATAATATTATATCGCGATTTTTTGAAAAAGTCAAATTTGTTAATCGTTATTTGGAACAAAAGGAGAAGACGGTAAGTGGATGAAGGGCCTTGTGACGACTAGGGCTCGGGCTTCGCCCTCGCTCATTTACCGTCTCTCTCTTGCTTCCTTTTTTAATGTTAGTAGGTGTCGCTAAAGTTAATTACATATTGAGTATTTCTTGCGCCTGGAGCGACTGTTTCATCGCACCAGTAAAGAATTTCGTTTGTTGTTCCGTCTATAATGGCCCAACTTTGAGCGGTAGTCTCGCTAGAGTTTACACGAGTAGGGATAGTGTAATATCCACCATTCGCACTATTGTAAATGTGAGTTACAGCAGTGCTATTCATTATATGTCCCGTTGCATCTGTGGTATTAAGTGGTTTAAAATCAAGAAAAGCTATGCGAGCTGTTGTATTTATGCCAACGCCGCCAATTAGTCCATTATGGTTTGCCCAGCCACTGTTAATATGAAACTTGCCAGTTGTATCTACGTGATGGAGCTGAACACTAAATGAAAGTTGTTCGCGAGCGTCTTTATTAATTTCAGTTATATCATCTAGGCTCCAAATGGGAATATTAGTGTTTGTATATGTTGGGAGACTATATGAAGAACTTAAGTTAAATGCAAAATACCCGGTTGTAAATTCTAAAGAATAAAGATATCGTGCCATACCATTTTTATCTGAATAAATGACTGGTTTATCTTTACGTTTATCACTATCTAAAGTATCACTAATACTACCAGCAGTCGCATTACCTGGCATAGTAAATTCAAAAATCATTGAATTATTAAATGCAAAGCTTGTAACCGTATGAGTTGTCTGTTCTTCAAGTGATACACTCGCGAGTTGAATGTTGGAAGTTATGGCATCATTATAATATGCCGGGTCTAAATGACTTGTATTTGCAGCGGGCGCAGTTGCAAACTTAATAAACTCATTAAACGTGATTTGACGTTTTACAATACTTTCATTAGGAATACTGAATTGACGCCACTTCTCAAGAACCGCCACATATTTCTGAAGTTTCTGGTAATATTTATCAACATTATAGGTTGATTGGATGCCATATTGATTAAATGTATAGTCGGCTGATGTAATAACGTAATCACCAAATCGCTTGCCAATTGTTGGCAAATCAGCCGCATCTTTGTGAAGGAATGTATAATCTAATCCAGAACCACTACCACGTTTAATTACTTTATCGTGAAGGTCTGCGAGAACATCACGGTCGATTACGTTAGCTGTTTGATTATAAGTTTGATATGACTGGACTTCATCTGCGGAGTCATAGCGTTCGCGATAAGTAAAAATGTTTGTGGAAATATATGGAGTATAAGTAATACGGAATTGTAGTTTGAACGGGTCTGTTACTCCAGTAGCAATATCATCCTCTCTGAACCACAACCAGTAATGATAATAAGAAGATGGGATATATGCGGCTATTGCCGCTTCAATTAGTTCTACATATTCAGGTTTAATCCATTTGGCAACTGTTGTTTCATAATAAGCACCAACTCCTTCATACTCTTCACAAATTACTCTCCAAGCCTGTTTACTTGGATTCCAAGACCATTTAGTAGGAGCGCGATATGTTAAACCGACAATATTTGGTTTACCTTGTGTGTAATAAAATGCCCCACCTTTTTTGCCATAAGCTGATAGATTCTCAAGTGTGTTATAAACACCCTCCTCATAAATTATATCATCAAAGAAATCTTCTTTATACGCGTCTTGAGGAACAACGCTTTCTGGAATTATGAACAATCCATGTTCACATTGAATTCTAATCCAACGTCTTATTTCAAATTTCTCAATTTTATAAATTGGACGAGTTGTGGTTATCATAAGATTGTCACCACTAATTTCGAATCCATCTGGACTTCTTGGTGTCAACCAACCATTGGCGGGCTCAGTAATAGTCTCTGGTCCCGCAATAAAGTTTTCAACGTTACTATATAATGCGGTTTTATATGTTTGCGGGTCATATGCTTCAGTTTGAGCTGCGAACGGAACCATTTTGGTAGTTTCACTTGTATCTAAAAGTCCAACATGTCCAAGAACAGCAAAACTTACCATTGTAGGAACAATCTTTGCCATACTAAACACCATACGGAGCGCTTCAAGAGCAGTCATACGAGTAAATGTCCATTCTGGACTTGGTATAGCATCTAGAATAGTTTCCGTAGCTCCTGCTAGCTCATAGGTATTCCCAGTAAGACGATGTACTTCATCCATAATTTTGTCTACTACATCGAGTAGGGTTGGTTCATAAACTCCTTTGATGCGTGTAATTGCTAAATCTGGAAGAACAATATTATCAAGAAATTGTGTAAATTCGATAAGTGAAAGTTTGTGATTGTAGTATGAAGTTACTCCAACCTTCTCAACGATGTCGTTAAGTAGAAGAAAGTAATATCTTTTTATGAGTATTTCATCTGCATAAACGAGGAGCTCAACTTTGCGGTTAGGCTTAAATGGAGACGCGTTGGTTGTGTGTTTGAGAGAAACTGTTGCAAGATTTAAACTTTCGTCAAGGTTCTTCTCGGTGACTGAAACTGGATAACTTATGTAATCAGAGTATTCAACTCCAGCAATAAATATTTTAAATGTTTGTCTTGTCATTATAGGCTACCTCTATTTCTACCGTAACTTATGTCTCCTGCTACGACTTGTATATTTGAAATCTGTTGACGCTCAAGTTTACGGTCATAATTATATTTAGCAACCTGAGAAATTGCACTAATTCCTTCATTGATAACTAAACCTGCGGCTACAAAACCCGCCAAAGGACCACTACCAGCAATCAGAGCACCATAACTAATAAGTTTCATTTGATTATCTAATTGAGCGTTTACATAAGCATCTCCGCTTGTATGTTGACGATGGTCAATTAAAGCTGCAGCTGTCTGACGAGTTACCATAGCTCCAAGAGCTTGATAACGAGCTTTATTTTCAGTAAAATGAACATCTAATTTACTTCCTTTGAAAGAACTAAAATTAATATCACTAACGGTAAAATAGTTCTTTTCCTGGTCAAAAATATAAACCCCAGCGCTATATTGTGATTTAAAAAATCCTTGGGATGTCCTTTTTAACATATCTGGGTCTCCAGATGCATAAACACCACTATTTGACCCAAAATACTCATTTATACCTCGCTGTGCTATTGTTTCGGCTTTATTAGCTAAATTAAATTGTCTTTTACTAAAATCTCCAATTGGGAAATAACCGTAACCGGCTTCACCTTGTCCTCTACCTGTTCCTTGTCCACCAGCTCCGTTGATATTAATATCAATTACAAAACGTTGTGTTGACATAATATCACCTCTAAGCCAATACTAAGGCAAATGTGAGTGAAAGCACACCACCTTCCATTACAGTAATTTCGCCGCCATCAACTACTACAGTATACGTATCTGTGTCGACGGATTCGATTCTTTCTGTTGTAATAAAATAACGATAAAATTCAGGCATAATGCTTGGATATTCTATACAGCAGACTGTACCTTCATCATATAAATTAGCACTTCCAAATAATTCTTCAGGCGTTCCTTCCACTCCTAATAGTGTAATGCCCGTAGGGTCTGTTAAAGATATTTCTTCCCAAACTGAATCACTAAGTGTTGTTATATTAGGATAACTAATTTCAAGTGTAAACTCTTCGTTTAGGCCGCTACCAAAATTCTTAATATTGCGAAGAATCTTTTTAGCCGCGTCGCTGCCGTCATAGAGCATGCTAGCAGAAAAAGAAAGTATCTGGTTTTTATGAATTACCTTAACTTCGACCTCACCATTACGTTGAGCCGCGTCAGGTGTGCGTTGACGCTTGATTACAAGGTTTTGTAGTATAACACTATCGCCATCAATTGTTGTGGTAATTTGATTAGCAAGTTGGCCACTATACATGTAATTCAAAAAGAGTCTCATAAAACCTTGAAATCTCGTTTCACCTTTTAATTGAAACGGTTCACCAAAGAATGGGAATTCAAGTATCTTAGTAATATAAATTCCTAATTCATCTTTATCGATAAGCCCTTGATTCATATAAGAATAAGTTTCAAATATTTTTCTTAAGTTTTCGCGGTCTTTTTCATAACCTATAACTTCAATACTAAATACTGTTGAGAAGAATTTTGGGCCGCGCATCGTGCTGTAGTTACCATTAATAAATTTTAATAGAACAGGGGTTGTTAGAAAACCTTCTCCTTCTCCAGGCAAACTATCTGAAATACATGTCTCAAATTCACCACTATCAAAGAAGACTTTAAATGTGATTGTGTTCTCAGGTTCCTCTATTACCTGTTCTGCAATGTTGTTTAAGTCTAATTCTAAAATGCGAGCTAATTCTTCATAATTAATTTGTTTTTCTAATGCTTCTTGTATGTCTGATGTTGTATAAGACATATAATCACCTCTTATTTTCTGGCGTCAGGTGTATCGTATCTTTTTCCTCTGCCACCTAATACCGTGTTTAATCTATAAGCCAATTGCATAGCCACCCTGTTCCAGTAAGGTTTGATTTCCTCTACTTCCGCCGCGTAAGGCGCTTGAGTTTCGTCAATATAAACTCTAAAACTGTTTGGACTTGTTCGTTCGTATTTAATTGAAGCGCGCAAATTACCTGTTTTTTTAGGCACATTTGCTTGCTCACCCAAACTTTTAACAATAATTTGTAACTCTTTTTCAATTAAACTAATAATGTTTTTCATTAAACGAGCCCTATAATGTATTCCGCATTAATTTTTCTACGAACCGTCATTCCAACAGCCTTATCAGGGATTCTCACCATTACATGACTGATAGAGTATTTAATTCCTTCTATAATTATTTTTGAACCTTCTTTATAATCTATTTTTTTAGGAGTAACTATTGACATAGCAACACCAGAGTCCATTAAGCCGCCGTTTACTGTAAAGAACTGCGTTGTATCTTCTAACATTTTGTATCTAAATGGAATTCTTTCGTTTGGGTTTGTTTTATCGGGTAGAAATATGCCAACTAATGGATAATCGCCGTCATAAGTGTACATCTCATCACCCCTAATAGACCAGTGTTTCGTCTTTAATAAATTGATAGTCGCCTCTATGTAATAGACCAGCGCTTCTCAAGATTGCTTCTTCTTCTACACTTGGTACTAAGTCTTTAACATCAATTCGTGTTCCTTGTTGAATTAAAGCCCCCGTTTTAGTACTCATATCCCCACTATCAATTATATATGCTATTCTTTCTAACATAGCGTCTCTAATTACTTCTCTGAGTTCGGGATTACAAGCCAATAAATATTCTTTGTCTTTTTTAGAGCGACCATATCTGTAAATATTTGAGTATACTAGTTTTGATACCCTGTCTAAAAACAAAGCTGGAACATTCGCAGGAACTGGAGAAAAGTCTGTGTTTAAAACTAAACTTAAATCAATACCCATTTGTCTTACATATTCTTCGGTAAGAATATATCTGTGCTTATCATAGTCATAAATCATAGAATCATCGTCGAATGGTTGCACAAAATTCATTGTTTTCACCTCTTAATTTATTTGTGGGCTCGGGCTTCGCCCTCGCCCACTTACCGCCTCTCCTCGCCACCCTTCTGTTTGGAGGCCTAACGCGGTGAAATTAGTCCCGAAGGGATGAGCGAGTGTTGATTAACAGCGACTTGCCCCCGTTTTATATGAGGGATAATCGCCCTTTTTAACCCTAACACTTATAAAAGCAGGGCGAGATGATTAAATTCACCTCACCCCTAAGTTCTAAAGCTATTAAGTTGGATTACGCTTCTCTCATTAAGATTAAGCCAGGGTCGCCAATCTTGAAACCGTATCCGATTTCACCAGCTACAATGACACCACCAGGGTATCCTGCGGCCGTAGCGTCTGCAATTACTAATGACTTAACATTAATTGGAGCAGCTAATGCTTCAGCGTTTAACATGATGATATCTTCAGTCATGTCTTGAGAAACAACAACCGGCATACCTGCTACCTTACCGACGATTCCTTCATAAACCGTAGCATCTCCTGCTTGTTCTTTGCGGATAAATTCGTCAGACTGTAGTAATAGTGCGTTAATTGCTTCTGAAACGATGATGGCTGTTGGTTTCATACCTTTAGTTTTGTTTGCTACATTAAATGCTTTTTTCATATTTACGATTTCTGCATAAACAGTAGTTGCAGCTAAAGTTGCATTGTTTGAAACTGAAGTAGTTACAATTGTGCCGTCAGCATTTTTGTAAAAATTAGTTGCATTTGCTTCTAAGAAAGCAATTGCTTTTTCATTCCATGTATTTGCTGCTGCTAATGATTCTTGAATAACTTTGTCAGCAATAACGCTTGCTTCAACAGTTGCAAAGTTAACATAAGGAATAACCGCGCCGATTTGAATTGCGTTTGTTAGGCTAACGTCCACCCTTGTTACACCTGAGCTGGTGTAAGAAATTTGTGAGCCTAATGTGTTTGTGCCGCTGGTTACTGAACTTGCACCCCTTGTGTAGAAGTACGCAACTTCACCGCCCGCAGAAACTTGAAGATTAGGGTTAGATGTAACCCCAGGAATTAACACTTGTTTTGCTTCTAGTGTTTGAAGAATGTAGTTTAACGATTTGCTATCACCGTTAAACCCGTTACTGAATGCCATATTATTCACCTCATATTATTGGATTTTTAGTTTAATCCTAACTTGATTTGGATTTTTTAGTTTAATCCTAACTTGATTTGGATTTTTTAGTTTAATCCTAACTTGTTTAAATTATCCTTTAATCCAAGGATATTTTTTAGAAAGTTGTTCTGTTAATGTTTTAGTTCCATCTTCGTCGTGTCGGCCTCCTTCACCGCCAACTTGTCCTTGGAACGCTTTACCAGTTACAAAAGGCATCTTTTGTATTACCGCTTCTAAAGCTTTGTCGAACGTAGTTTCATCATTCATTTTTGCCTTAGCTAATGTAATAACTTCTTCTTTGTATTCATCTTTAACGCCTGCTTTTGATAAATGGTAATCTTGTTCTAGTGTTTGGTACTTAGACTTAGTTTCATTGAGTTCTGTTTCGAGAGTGGCCGACTTGCTTAAATTAGTCTTTGCTTCATCGATTGACTTAACACCCAACTCGTCTAAAACCTCCTTTTTAGCTTTACTTCTCTGAGAACGAATTTCTCTGTTGTAATCGTCTTCAGATTCAAAGGTTTTAAAAGGTTCTTTTGCCCCTTCTTCACCGGTGCCGCCTTCGCCGCCGTCTCCGCCAGCGCCGCCTCCGCCATCATTAGGGCTGTAAAAAATTCTTAAAAAATCATTCATAATTTCACCTCATTATTTTTATGTATAGTTTAAGCTTTAACATAGTTCGGCTATTTTGAAAACCAAGGACTTACGATACCTTAGGTTTATTTTTCTCAATAGGGGGCTAAATCAGCCCAACCATCATTGCCGCCTGTAGTTCGGTTATGAACCACCATTTCACGGCTTCGTTCTCAGTACTTAGAACGAAGGTGTCTGCGCTGGTACGCGTTATTAAGAGGCGTCGCAGTTTTATCTATAGTTTAAGGTGTGGCTAGTGGGTGGGTGGTGCTCCACCATCTCAGGTACTTCCCAATCTAGCCTTACACCAATGGTGCAGGTTTTCGGTCTCTGCACCGACCTTATAGGCTTGCCCATCACCTTATGGAAGGGTTTACGATGTCTTAGGTTTATTTTTCTCAACAAACGCTAATTCAACTTCATTTAAAGGAATTTGGTTTTGTGTTTTGGTCTCAATAATTAGCCTTCTTAATTCTTCTTCTGATAGTTCTTTTCCAAAGATTTGAGTGATTGCAAAATCAATTGAAATCAATCCTTTTTCATATAATTTTAAATAAGTTTCACTTCTATCTTTAAGTGTTTCTTCAACATATTCTCCAAAATTACTAATAACTTTGAAGTCGTGTGGAAGTTCAAGTATATAAATACCTTTACTATAATCTGTCGCATTCTTCACTGCATAATCAAACACTAGGACACTATAAAAGAACTTATCAAGTTGCTCTTTCCAATTAGCAAGTTTTTCACTGCGTAGGCGGCCACTTGCACGCTCGCGTATATTTAGTGCCTCGCCGCTTTGATTGGCTCCTCCGCTATCTATCCCCAGAGTTGCTGGACTCAATCCAATTGTTTCTAATGCGATTAAGCGATATTTATTGATTGCATCAATATAACCTTGTACTTCTAATTTAACAATATCTCTGTCAATTCTTGTATTTGAACTACCATCTGTATTAAATGATTGGTCTAATATTTTAATAATATTATCGAATTCATTAAATGGAAGGGTTTTACCACTTGCGTCCTTTGGAGCAATATCTTCAGTAATAAAAATATTTGGTTTAGTTTTACGTATGTAGTTGTTAAGTGCGGAATAGGCTTCATCTAGTGCGTGGAACGTATCAATAAGCCCCTTGTAGTCTGAATCATCTTTCATGCCTCTGTTATTAACTACCGTCGCGAACATAACCGGAAGGATATTTCCTTCTTTATCAAAGAAAGCTACATCTTCCAAACCCGCTGTTTGGTCAAGAGAATTCAGTGGAACTCTTTTGTCTCCTTTAAACAACATATAGTTAATATATCCTAGGCCATATCTACTTACTAATTTATAATCATCTTCATATTTATCAATAAAGTCAATATATATAACCTTACCGTATTTTTTATGAGTTTCTATTCTTTCTTTTGGATACAGAGTAATTAATGGTTCGTCTGAAATTGTAGTATCATAGTTAATTTTTAAACCCACTTGTCCACTGTATGATTGATACGCCGCCGCAGTTTGTAATAAAACCAAGATATCATTTGCATCAAGTATCTCATTTAATCTTTGTTGTAGCACCTTATTACGAGCTTTTGAGCCCGCATCAACTGTGAATTCAGGAACTTGATTAAACAAAAGAGTTCCCATGGCGCGGCTTATTGTACCGGGCAATGGATAATGAGCTCTCGGCATGCGAGTGTTAACTGCGCGCCAGAATCTGTCCTGTGAGTTATATGCAGAGAAGGGTAACACATTCTTATAGAAATATTCTAACTTATCTGCTTTCCCATCAAACCACAATTTGTTTTCTATTCCTTCGTATCCTTGAGAACCGAACAAGGCCATCTCACGAGCTTCCCTATTTTTCTCTCACATACTCAGATACTTATCAATCCCGAACCCTTTAATGAACGCTCTTTGTATTTTATTTGGTTTATCTTTCAGGGCAATCACCTCTTAGAATTCAAATCCTTTGCCCACTCTAATTGCCCAACTAACTAAGTAATCTATTGGGTCTATAAAGTCGACCGGATTAATTTCGTTCTTATTTTGTCTTGGAACGTCTAGTCTTACTAGTTTTCCGCTTTTTTCTAGTTCTTTTGAGTCATAGACTGCATCTTCAACCGCTTGTATGACCATTTTAAGCTTTTCATCAATAACAAACTTGCCGGTATGTATTAGTGAACTCAACACTTTAATTCTATCGTTAATCTTGTCTTTCAACGCATATCTAAGTAATGAGCTTGGTAAATTATGTTGCATGAAAACTGTTCTACATATTCTTAAAAATGCGATGTCCGTGTCTAAGAAAACGTGTTTTGGCATAACACCGAATCGTTCCTTTTGTTTAAGCACAAATTGAACCAAGT
>JAAZIT010000105.1 GCA_012800685.1 Clostridiales bacterium | reverse complement strand
TTTATGATGTTATAAAGAATGGTGGTGAACAGGGTGTATTTTATTTGTCCTATATGTAATGAGAGGCTTTATAAAGAGAGCAATTCCATTAAATGTAAAAACTCTCATTCCTTTGACTACTCTAAAAGTGGTTATGTAAATCTTCTAAAAACTAAAGGTAGAGCTAAAATTCATGGTGATGGCAAGGTTATGATTAAATCAAGAAAACGGTTTTTAGACGGAGGGTATTATCAAAGCTTACAAAATATGGTTAGCGAATTTGTAGTGAAATATCTCCCTGAAAACGGAACTGTTCTTGATTGTGGATGTGGCGAGGGTTATTACTCTGCTGAAATCTCTAGGAGGCTTTGTGAGAAAAAATCACATTTTTCTTATTATGGAATTGATATTTCAAAGGATGCTGTTAACGCTGGTATGAAGCGATGTAAGCA
Source organism: Clostridiales bacterium (assembly GCA_012800685.1). Classification (GTDB taxonomy): domain Bacteria; phylum Bacillota; class Clostridia; order Oscillospirales; family Ruminococcaceae; genus JAAZZIT01. The sequence goes on along the minus strand of JAAZIT010000105.1, from coordinate 1,735 downwards.
CCTTGATTTAGCTGTTGCAAGCGTATTTAACATTCCAGTTGAAGAAAAAAGTGTTGACTTGTTGTTAACAATTTTTGCACCATTTTGTGCTGATGAATGTCGGCGAGTTATAAAGGACAATGGGTATTTAATTATGGTTATTCCACTTGAAAATCATTTGTGGGGGCTAAAATGTGCTGTTTACGACAATCCATATAGAAATCAAGTTGAAAGCCTTGGGATTGCAGGATTTGAGCTAGTTGAAAAGGCTGAAATTATTGATTGGATAACCCTTGAGTCTAATGAAACAGTTAAGGATTTATTTTCAATGACTCCTTATTACTATAAAACTTCAAGAAGTGATTTTAAAAAGCTTGATAGTATTAGGCATTTAGAAACAGAAATTGAGTTTGGAATTTTAGTTTATAAAAAAGATAAGTGTTAACCTTGATTAATATAAAACTGTTAAGAATTACTGCCTGCTATTGACTTTAGACTGTTAAAAGTTGTATAATTATTATTGCAGAAAGAAATATGAGAGGTATACATATGTCAGGAAAACACGAAAAAGGAAACGGCAAGATTTTTATTGCTGTAATCATAGTTTTTGCAATTATTATTGGTATTTTTGCATTAATAAATCTTATGTTTAACATAAATGGTGATGAGGTTGGATTGGTTGACGGAGTTTGTTTTAATATGTCAGTTTCAGAAATGAAAAAGATATCAGGTAAGGATTATGAGCTTTATGATGAAACACAATTTTCAGACTGTCGCAACTATGTTTATAATACTAAATATGCAGATAAAAACGCAACATTAGTTTATATTATGGAAAAAAAGACCTTTGGATTTAGGTTAAAACAGTTTCAGCTAAATGTTATTGATGGTGACAAAGAAACCTTTGACAGCATTAAAAAGACAATTGCTAAACAGTATTCAGATGATAAAAATTTTTCAGAGGGAAAAGAAGTGGAAGCCGATGGAGTGACCACATTAGAAATGGGTACTGTTAAAAATGACAGTGGTGTTTTAATACAAATGTCATTAAAGGACGGTTATATTTCAATTAACATTGAGAAAAAATAGTTTTGAACGAAACAAAGCCCTTGCTTTTTTAGCAGGGGCTTTTTGTGTTGTCTGTACAAGTATGGGCAGTGCAAAAATTAGAAGGTGATTTTATTTTATTACTTATTTATGTTAGCTAATAATAAAATCATTTTGATAATCTATAGTGAGAGTTGAATTTGGCTCAACCTCATCAGCGATTATCTTTCTGGCGAGTAATGTTTCAATATTACGCTGAATATATCTTTTAAGTGGTCTAGCACCAAAGCTTTGATCAAATCCATTTTCAATAATTGCTTGCTTAGCTTTTTCGGTAACATTTATGCTTAATTGTTTTTCAGCGAGCCTTTTTGCTAAATCTTCAAGCATTAAACCAACAATTTTAATTATTTGGGCTTTCATAAGTGGTTTATAGAATACAATTTCATCAAGTCTATTTAAAAATTCAGGTCTAAATTGTGTTTTTAAAAGATGCTCAACTTGATTTTTAGTCTCGTCGGATATCTCACCATTGTCCATAATACCGTCAAGTATATAGCCAGAACCTAAGTTTGATGTCATTATGATTATTGTATTTTTAAAGTCCACGGTTCTTCCTTGTGAGTCGGTTATTCTTCCGTCGTCGAGAACTTGAAGTAGAATATTAAATACATCTGGATGTGCTTTTTCAATTTCATCAAGTAAAATA
>JAAZIT010000008.1 GCA_012800685.1 Clostridiales bacterium | reverse complement strand
TGTACTTCCTCTTGCAACTCAAACTCAAAGTTTTCAACAAAGTTGTCAAGGTAGGTATTCCAATTATTAATATTGTCTACCATATTATCCACTTGTTTTACCCATTTACAGAGGGCTTCAAAAATAGTATAGCCATGGGGGTACTTGGTAAATTCATCCCTCCATTGGTGGGGTACATCCAGCTTATTAAACTTTGCCATTTTTTATAAACCTCCTTAATATACTAATATAAATAGTGTCTTTAGTTCATCCAGCACCATTTCAGTAACATTTAAAATATTATCACGGTATTTTTTCAGCAGTTCTGTTCTATCACCTTGAAAACCTTCTAGCAGTTTTGTATAATCCTTTTGGGTTTTTGTTTCACCAGCACTTTCAGAGGCATTCAAGCTTGTGCTTTGTGTTCTACTTCTATCAGAGGGGATATCAGTAGTAATAGCAGAAGTATGGGGATAATCAGTGCCAACAGTTTCATAGTCACCAGAGCCATTGGCAGTTGCAGAGGAAACATTTTCAGTTTTGCCGGTGTCTGTGTATTCCTCTTTAATGGACATAGTTATAAAAGGGTCATAATCTTCAAGGGTAGACATATATAATTTATCATAGTAAGGCATGATTAAATTCATCTTTGTTTTTAGGGCATGCTTCCATCTGTCTATTGTTTCATACCCTATTTCATTAAAATAAAATTTGTCAATAAATGCCTGTTCAAGTTCATTTTTCCACCCTAGGTCTGTGATAGGATAGTCAAAGTCGAATAAATTAAAGCCATCCATATTTAGAACGTGCCTTAATTCAATCGTCACTTGAGCCATCATCTGCACCCCCTTTAAATGGTTCTTCATCCGTGGCCTGTTCTTCTTTTTCCCTGCTACCAATATAGTCAACACTAATGTTAAGACCAAAAACCTTTTCTATTTCTTCACATGCAATTTTACGTTGCTTTAGCATTATTTCAAGGCAGGTTTCCGTTATTTGTTCATTAGAGGTGATTTCATCAACAAGCACACGTTCCCTTTTTTCTACAGCACTAGCATTTATACCTATAGTTTGTTTAAATTCATTGTATACCTCATTTTTTACATCATACAGTTTATCTAAAAGAAAATCAACAGTTATAGGGTCAGCTTGCAGGGCTTCCTTAAGGGTCAATACCTTATCTATTACAATCCAAGGTTTACCAGTAAAAATATCACTAAACATTTTTTCAAGTGATAGCCGAACACTATCATCAGAAACAGACATTAAAACAGGTATGTTTTGCCATAAAGCGTTAGTGTCAAAGGCCTGTTGTATAAGTGCAAGCCTATAAGCGTAATGGTCTACTATATTCCATAGACTTTCTCCACCATACATATTATTAATAAGAACGCAAGACTTTTCTTTTCCAATTTCTTCATTATATTTATGTACAATGGTACGCTCATAATTAGATGGTAAAGATTGGTCGTTTGGTGCTACAGCGAAAGCGTGGGTAGGTTGTTCATAAATGTTAAAGCCCCTTATCCCTGCCCTAAGTGCCATATA
>JAAZIT010000104.1 GCA_012800685.1 Clostridiales bacterium | reverse complement strand
TCCAGGTCGTGTTATACCATTTAAAGATGATAAATCACCTTTATAGTGATACATTAATGCATTAACTAGTGTGCTATTAGGATTACCAGGTGCTGGATGTACTACCATTCCCTTTGGCTTGTTAACAACAAGTAAATCCTTGTCCTCATAAATTATATCTATGGGTATATTTTGAGCAGTTACCTCTAAGGTTATTGGCTCAGGAAAAATAATAGTAACAGTATCGTTTATCTTGAGCTTATAATTTTTACTTACAGGTTTATCATTTACTAATATTTGGGATTTTTCAATTAGCTTTTGTACTAAAGACCTCGTTAAATCATGCTCCTTGTTAACAACAAATTTGTCAATTCTCAAATTAACACAATCAGAGTCTACAATATACAAAGCATTATTCACCTTCGCCCTCCGCTTCTTTTTTAGAGTCCTCAGCTTTATTTGCCTTTAATTTATTTAAAATTAAATCAAAGACAAAAATATTTATAATAAATAGAATGCATCCAACTACAACACATATATCTGCAAAATTGAAGATTGGAAAATCAATAAAGTCGGTTTTGATAAAATCAACCACTTCTTTAAATCTTAGTCTATCAATTATATTTCCAAGTCCACCAGCTATAACTAAACAAAAAGATATTCGTTCAATTAGTGTTACTTCATTTCCAAGAACTTTTTTTTGAAGTTTTGGCAAGAAAAGTAGTATTAACAGCAGTATTATAATTATAGATGTGACAATTGTAAGAAGTTCAGTTTTCGTAGAGAAAGTGCTCCATGCTGCCCCACTATTTCTCTCGTGAGTAATACTTAAAATAGGATTACCACCAATTTTAAATATACTTATTACTTCTCCAATATCCAACTTTTTTAATACAAAATATTTTGATAGTTGATCAAAAAAAGTTAGTGCGGCAATTAAAATAACTGAAAAAACAATCATAAAAGCTCCAATACAAATTTAATTATTAATTATTTTTGCCAAATTGCAAATCGCTAAATTGAGGATGATCGACATTATTCTTAATAATAGAATCGCCAAATCCTAACTCCTCTTTATTAGTTGTCTCTAATATAACAGGTTCAGCCTCTATTTCGGATCCCTGATTAATCTCAGGATTTCTAACTTCATTTAGTCTTGCGGTTTTTTCAAGAATAGCAGCTTGAATTTCTTCAGGCGAAAGTTCAGGTAAATCAGCAATCATTTGAAGTTGATTATTAAACATTTCTACTAAAGTAGCTTTAAATTTCGTTGACTCAATCTTCATCTTTTCAAGATTAGTTTTCTCGTTATCCTGTTGCATCTTTAGGGCAGTAATTTTTTGCTCTGTTCTATTAGCTGTTTCTTTTATTAACTTTTCACAACGTGCATTATTTTCAGAAATAATTCTTTCGCTTTCAATGTTATTCTGCTCTAGCAACTTAGCATGAGCAAGCCTTGCATCAGAGAGCAACTTCTCACACTCATTTTTAGTGTCACTAATTGTACGGTTAGCAGATTTTTGGGCAGACAAAAGAGTTTGTTTTATAGCTTCTTCGTCCTCGCGATACTCATTAATTTTATCTACAAGCTTAATAATTTTCGCCTCACACTCTTGAGATTCTCTCAAAGCTGCTGCGTATTCATCAGAAATTTCTCTTAAAAAATGTTCAACTTCTTCTGGCTTATATCCAAAAGTAGCTTTTTCAAATTTTTTATCTTTGATATCACGTGGATTCATCATGCAAACTGCCTCCTAAATAAATTTAAATATTGTTATATGAATTCTTCCTTTTTTTGACACTCCATTTACAGTTGATAAAACAAATTTACCAAAACCTTTAATTGAAAAAGTATCGTTTTCATTCATAATGTGATTTACAGAATATAAAGTTTCAAAATTAACTGCCACACCCTTGTTCTTTACCAATAAAGCCGACTTTTCACGACTAATATTTAGAGCTAGGCTAACTATATTGTCTAGCCTAAGGGATGCAACTGTTCCTTTAATTTCTTCAAACTCTTGTTTGACTAAAATATCAAGCGGTTTGTCGCTAAATATTTCGACACCAATTTTTCCTATTTTCTTTATATTTGTATAGATGGTTTCCGCTACTGTTTCACAAGCAAATACAAAAGCACTGCCATCACCAACAATTATATCTCCTATAGTTTTTCTTTCAATATTTAAAGACATTAAACTACCCAAAAAATCTCTATGAGTTAACACATCAATTTTTCTAAAAGTGAAGTTTAGTGTCACTATGGGAAAAACAGGGAAATCCACATAACTATAGAGTGGAGCAATAGCAAGCATGTTTCGCTTTGCATTATCGAATCCGCCATATATAAAGTAGTCTTTAAAATTGGATTTATCTAAAACTGATTTTACTAACCAACACTGTCTTTCATCTAAAAAGAAAGTAAACTTAGGTTTAAAATACTTTTGAGATTGATTAATTTTGTCTTCGACGCTTCTTAAAAGTATTTTATCTTCTCCGGATAACTGAAATCCATAAGAATTTAAATTCATTAGAAACTATATCCGTTGCTCTCTAATTCACTCATTAAATCAACACCGCTAAATCCAACGTTTCTAGGCATGATAGCAAAGGTCTTCTGAGCCATCATTTTTATATCTGCACCATTAGCATACGCAACACCTGATAAGAAATCAAGAATTCTTTTTGCATCATCTGGTTTTACTGTCTCTAAATTAAGTAGGACTGTTTTTTGATCATTCAAATCATCCCCAATAGATTTAACTTCTGAATAATCAGTTGGTCTTGCTAATACTATCTGAAGCGTTGTAGTAGCAGCAATTTTTACTTCACGATTTCTTTTTTCTGTTGGAACAGATTCAGTTTCATTGTACTCTTCATAAATTGTTGAGTAATCATCCTCGTTCACGTCTTCGCCAACAAAATAGTTTTTCATTTTACCAAAAAATCCCATTTCCTAAACCTCCGTATATTTTCTTGCTCCAAAGAGCTTTGTTCCTATTCTAATAAGATTCGACCCGTGCTTAATTGCAGTTTCGTAATCACTGGACAT
>JAAZIT010000103.1 GCA_012800685.1 Clostridiales bacterium | reverse complement strand
TAATTTTCATAAATAATTAAAGCGTTTTCATAAATTTCACTTAATTGTTCTTTTATTAATGAAAAAGGACTTGATTATAGGTATAACCATAAAAAAATCACTTGAAAAATCAAGTGATTTTTATCTAAATTATCTACGTTCTTTGATACGAGCAGCTTTAGCTGATAAATCTCTGATATAGTTAAGTTTAGCTCTTCTAACTTTACCTAATCTTGTTACTTCAATGTGATCGATTATTGGAGCGTGTACTGGGAAAGTACGTTCAACACCCATACCATAAGAAATTTTTCTTACAGTGAATGATTCGCTAATTCCACCACCAACACGTTTAATAACTAATCCTTCAAAAATTTGGATACGGTGACGTTCACCCTCCACTATTTTTACAAATACTTTTACAGAATCCCCAGGACGGAATGCAGGTACGTCTTGTAAATATTCTGCTGTAATTTCGTTAATTAATGCTTGACCTTTTGCTCTTGCCATATTATTGTTCTCCTTCAGACTTCCATTATTCATTAGCCTTAATACTGCCAGCGGAACGATGTGTTTTATTTGCACATTAGTGCTAACATATAATATCACAAAACAGATAATTTTTCAACCTTTTTTGAAAAAAAGTTATAAATATCAAAAGCGGCAAGCTATCAATAATAATATAGGTTTATCCTTGTCTATCTGACTCAGCAGTTATTTTTCTCATGAACTTACTAATATCTGGTCTAAAGTCTGTTTTTTTAGATCTATAGGTCCAGTTTCCACCAAGTGTACTTGGAATATTCATTCGTCCTTCACAGTCTTTTAAACCTAGGTAATCTTGCCATGGGATAACTGCCCATTTTGGCGCTGTGTGAAATACTCGCTCAATAAGTTTTAAGTTTGGTCTATAATTAATATCAAACATACATTCTTTTTCGACATATTCACGCTCTGACAAAGTTAAATCCTCAAACCAGCTATTTATTGTTTGATTATCATGAGTCCCTGTGTATATAACATTATTTACCGGAAACCCTTCCTTAAATGGTTCAACTACTTTGTTAGCAATTTCAAACTGAGCAATAATCATTCCAGGATAGCCTGAGTCTTCAAGAAGCTTCTCAGTCTCTTCATCAATAAAACCTAAATTTTCTGCAATTATTTTTGCATTCGGAACAGCTTTGTTAAGTTCTTCAAATAAAGCCATCCCAGGCCCTGGTATCCAGACCCCGTTTCTAGCAGTTGTGTCAACAAATGGAATTGAATAGTAACCAGAGAATCCTCTGAAGTGGTCTATTCTAACAATATCATACATAAGAAGACTTGCATTAAGACGTTTTACCCACCAAGAGTAATTATCGTTTTTCATTTTTTCCCAGTTATAAATTGGATTTCCCCAAAGTTGACCGTCAAGTGCGAACTTGTCAGGCGGACAACCAGCAACATTTATAGGTTTAAGGTTTTTATCAAGTTCAAATAATTCAGGGTTAGCCCAAGTATCCGCACTATCGTAGGCAACATAAATTGGCATATCTCCTATAATCTCCACATTACTTGATTTAGCGTAAGCTTTTAGCATATCCCACTGACGTCTAAATAAAAATTGGATGAATTTAATTTCGTTAATTTCTTTATTGTTTTTTGTTTTAAATAGTTTTAGAGCTTCTTTGTCTCTTAGGCGATATTTATCTTCCCACGTATTCCACGCTTTATCGCTATTATGGCTTTTGATTACACTAAAAAGCGAAAAGTCATCTAGCCAGTAAGAATTCTCAAGCAAAAAAGCATTATATTCGTTCAGTAACTTTTTCTTGTTAATAAAAGCTTTTTTTAAAACTTTCATTTTGTTTAAAAAAAGTTTAGCATAATCTACAATAAGTGGATTATCACCAAAGTCTACTTTTTCGTAGTCTTTTTTCTTTAGCAATCCTTCTTCTTCTAATAAATCAAAATCTATAAAATAAGGATTATATGCATATACAGATGCATTCTGATAAGGGCTGTCACCGTATGACGTCGGCCCTATTGGCAGCACTTGCCACAGTG
>JAAZIT010000102.1 GCA_012800685.1 Clostridiales bacterium | reverse complement strand
TTCATTAATTTTATTAATAATAATTATTATATTAGAATTATTATATACAACATATATGTTCGTATATGAAAAAGAGGGAACTCATTCAGATGAATTATGGAGCTATGGTTTAGCCAATAGCTATTATCAGCCTCACATTTATTTAAAACCTGACGTTTTTATTGATGATGCGACTATAGGTGATTATGACCATTATAATGAATGGTCCACAGGAAAAACCTATAATGATTATCTAACTGTTCAAGAGGGTGAAGGATTTTCATATAAATCAGTATATTCAAACCAAAGCCTTGATCATCATCCACCATTATATTATGCTCTGCTAACCACTATAAGCTCGTTTTTCCCTAATCAGTTCTCTTACTTTTTTGCATACTCAATAAGCGTTTTTTCATTAATTATTACGCAAATATTTATGTATAAAACTCTTAAATTACTTTTAAAATCGAGATATTTGCCGTTAATTTGCAGTATTTTCTATGGATTTGGATTAGGCGCTTTAAATACACATATTTTTATGCGTCAATATTTCCTTCTAACGGCTTTATGTACAATGTTTACATATTTTAATGTTAAGTTTTTTACTTCAGATAATTTAAAACTAAAATCGTCCTTGCCTGGAATTGTTATTTGTGCATTCTTAGCGTTTTTCACTCAATATACAATTATTACTTATATAGGTATTTTTACTGCATGTATGTGTATTTATTTACTCTGCAAAAAAAAGATAAAGAAAATGTTTATATATGGTGGTTCAATTCTAGGAGCTTTAATTTTGTTCGGTGTCTTATATCCAGCAGGAATTAAACAGATTTTTGGATATTCAGTTATTTCTGATGTTACCTTGCCTGTAAGAACACAAACTAAGATGTTAATAAACAGTGCAACAACTGCATTATTTGGGTTTCAAAAATCTGCATTTGATAATGCAAATTTACAAATAATTATTTCAGTATTGCTTGTTGCAGCTATTTTAATTGCACCAATATGTTATTTATTGAGAAAAGAAACATATTTTATTAAATTCAAATCTACTTTAAAAAAGGGGCTTTTAAAGTTTGTCGCAATTTTAAAGAGATTTAATTTAACTATTGTGTTTATGGCAGTATCAACTTTAGCATTTTATATAGTACTTGCCATAACAGTTGATGTGCTAAAAATGGGTTCTGCTTCACAAAGATATGTATTTGTTTCATTCCCTATTATATGCATTGTTTTTGTATATTTAATAGATTTTATATTAGGATTAATACCAAAAATAAAAGCATTTAAAGGTTTAATATCACTAGTTATAGTGGTGGTATTTTTAGTTAATGTAAATGTTAGGTATGACTCTATTTTCTTATATAAACAACCAAAAGGATATGAGCCTTTGGAAGAGGTTCTTGCGGATAAAAATTGTCTTCTTATTCTCCCTAGTCAAGGTGATTATTGGACTCTTACTTGTTATACTGCTCATTTTAGAAATTCGGATCAGATTTATAACACGGCAAGAGACGATTTAAATTATGCAATCGACGAAATAAATAAGTCGGATAAAAAGATTAATTATGTTTTAATTAATTTACAGAACATAGCTTCTAGTGAATCAGAGCTAAAAGAAGCTATTGAAAATTTTAAGTCAAATGAAGGTATGGGTATACAAAATCCCGAAAATCTTTTCAATCAATATGAGTTTTTAGATGAGTATTTAGAAAAATTAGAGACGTTAAATGGTGGCTGTACCGCTGAACAGGAATTTACCACAATAATACAAGGTGCAAGAGTGGCAGTTATTAAACTTTTTTAGTTTTAGAATTGCTAGAGTAACATATGTATTAATAAGTAAAAGTTTTACAACTATTAAAAGATAATGATTTTTATGGAACAACTATACAGCTTTTAATTAATCGTAATCTATATTTTTAACAACTAACAACTAACTATTAACTAGAAATTTTCAACTAAAAAACTGAAACTAACAAAATAATAAGCAATGCCACCACATTGATTTAATGTGGTGGCATTTTTTATATAAATGATTACTAGTAGTACATTACAACAGGTGTGTTAAAATCAACATTGTCATAGATAAATTTACCAGTTGATAATGACATATTTATACAGCCGTGTGAGCCATTTTGTTTATAAATTGTTCCGCCAAATGATGACCTAAATTGTGCATCATGAAGTCCGATTCCTACTGGAGAAACGCTACTCCAATATGTACAGGTTGAGTCCCAGCTTTCGCCAGCGGAGTTAGTTGCTTTCATTCGGTGGTTTTTATCCTTGTACCAAAGCATATAAACCCCAGCTTCGGTTTTTCTAGCAGGAGTTAATTTTCCAGAAACAATTGAGCATTCAAGCTTTACCACCCCAGCTTCGTAATACCAAAGCTTTTGGCTAGTTAAATCAATTTCAACATAGGTGTTGCCAATATCATCGTTTTCGGTTCTTGCTGATTTTAGTCCCTTGAAATCAAAGAGTCCATTGTTGTAATAAATTGGCTCAACAAGTTCCTTGGACTCGGCTGATTTGAGCATTTCAGTTAGCTGTGCGACGGTTTTTTCTTTGTCTATCCACCAGCCGTATTTTGCATCATTGCTGGTTGGAATTGTAATATTTCCCTGCAAAGTTGATTTAAAGGCTCTTTCAGTGTTGTAGGTATCGTATTTTACTGACAACTGTTTAACATAAGCTTCAACTTTTTCTTTGTTCACTTCAACAGTAAAGTCATCATTTACAGTTATTAAATCCATAAGTTCTTGTCCAGTTAGAGTTTCAGTGGTGTAATCGAAGTTGTAATTAATTTTGGTGTTAAAATACTTATTGAGTTGGTCAACCTCAGCTTGTAAATCCACACTAGTTACTCCTGGAGTAGTATAGCAATTTGAGTCGGTTGCTATTATTTCGTATTTTTTTTCATTAATACACGAAATAACATATGGTGCAACAATATCAATGTCCATATCATCTCCCTGAACCTCAGGGTCTATGGTGTATCCAGTGTCGCTTTGCTGAATTGAAGCGTTTTTATTTTTATTGCTACCCCAATCAGAATTAACTAGCAAATCATAAAGCTTTGTTTCGTCATATGTTATCTCATATTTCAATTCGTATCTGGTATCTTTAAATAGTGCGTCAACCCAAGCGTTTAAATTTTGATTGTCATAAAGCGTTTGTATTTCACTATCAATATTATAATCATAATCAAAATCAGAAAATGCAATTGTAATAGTCTGTCCGTCACGCTTTTGAATTGAAATGCCGTTTGGATCTTTCACACCAAAGGATTCACATACCTCGGCTGGAGTTTTTTTGCTGATATCTACACCATTAACGAAGGTATTAGGTAAAAACTTACCCTTGTATTTGGATTTTCCAACAAAATAAGTAGTGAAAAGCGCTATGATCACCAAAACGAAAACAGTAATGCATATAAGTACGATTATTTTTTTCTTGCTTCTTTTAGTTGAACTCATTTATATCTATGTCCTTTCTTTTCTAAGTGGTTGATTGAGTTTTTAACTTCTCCTCCACTTAAGCCCCTTTTATATTACACGTTTTCATTATAAATCATATTCCAAAAAAATGCAAGAAAAATATTTTTTAAAAATATTATTTTTCTATTGACAAATGTAATTCTGTAGTATATACTGTATATACAGAACATGAACAGTATATACGAAGGAGGAAAGAGATTGGAGATAATTATTAGCAATGCATCTAATCAGCCAATCTACGAACAGATTTATAGTCAGATAAAAAATCTTATTGTATCAGGAAAGCTTGTTTCAGGGGAGCTTTTGCCGTCAATAAGGTCTTTGGCAAAGGATTTGAGAATTAGTGTTATCACAACTAAGCGAGCATATGACGAGCTTGAAAAAGACGGATACATATATACAGTTGCGTCAAAGGGAAGCTATGTTGCTCAAAAGAACATGGAAATAATTAAGGAACAGCACCTAAAGGAAATTGAGGAGTATATGGGAAAAATCGCCAAGCTTGCTCCAGCCTGCAGGTTATCAGAAGATGATTTGATAGAGATGCTAAAAATAATTTACAATGAGAAATAATTAAAGGGGAGAAATTTATGAATGCAATTGAATTAAAATCCATAAACAAAAGCTATAAAACCTTTGAAATAAGCGATATAAGCTTTAACATTCCAACTGGAAGTATAGTTGGGCTGGTTGGAGAAAACGGTGCAGGAAAAAGCACTCTTATAAAGCTTATAATGAATGCTATTTCAAAAGACAGCGGAAAAATAAAAGTGCTTGGGGTTGAAAACACCACTAAGGACTTTTTAGAAATAAAACAGGATGTAGGCGTTGTACTTGATGAAGCATATTTTCCATATACAATAGATGCAAAAAAATTAAATAGCATAATGAAAGCCACATTTAATAA
>JAAZIT010000101.1 GCA_012800685.1 Clostridiales bacterium | reverse complement strand
CATATTTTGACCATATTTGCCTGCGATATGGATGCCCACATTCGCATATTAAAATATCCGTGAGTACATATTTTGAACTGTATTTCCTTTTTTCTTTTGCATTATTTGACTTCCTTGTAACTGCCGATTTATTAAGATTTGCTCGCCTTGCCTTTTCCTCCTGAACCATATAAAATAGCTCTTTCGGGATGATCGCCTCGTGGTTATCTTCAATGAAATATTGAGGTGCAATCCCAACATTTTTCACTCTCTTTTTTGTCAGAAAATCCACTGTGTACGTCTTTTGTAGAAGTGCATTTCCACAATATTTTTCATTTGAAAGCATTTTATCAATTGTCCCAGGATGCCAATGATCAAGCCCTGTTACAGTCTTGATTCCATCGGATTCCAACCCTTTTGCTATCTGAACAATACTTTTGCCTTGAAGATATTCTCTGAAAATCCGCTTTACAATTTCTGCCTCCCCTGGAACTATTATAAGGTTTCCGTCATCGTCTTTTGTGTACCCTAAAAATCGTTTATGATTTATTGACATTACCCCATTTTCAAACCGTCTGGTCAATCCCCATCGGGTGTTTTCACTTATGTTTCTGCTTTCTTCCTGTGCTTGACTGCTAAGAATTGTAATAAGTAGTTCACCACCACTTTCCATCGTGTTTACGCCCTCTTTTTCAAAAATGATGGGGATGTTTTTCTCCTTGAGTTTTCGAATATTTTGAAGTGCATCCACCGTGTTTCGCGCAAATCGACTGACCGATTTTGTTAGCACAAGATCAATCTTCCCAGCCATACAAGCATCTATTAAAGCCTTGAAATCATCACGCTTTTTAGTCTGCGTTGCCGACTTTCCATCGTCTGCAAAAATACCTGCACATTTCCAATTTGGATTGCTATTTATCTTCTCCTTGTAATAACTCACTTGCGCATCATAACTGCTTTCTTGTTGCTCAAGGAGTGTGCTGACTCTACAATATGCCGCTACTCTTAAAGTTTTCTGCTCGGCCCTGATACGTCTGTCAAATTGAATTTGCGGAGGTATGATTGCCACCTTTTTTGCCACTGCCATTCTTATCATTCCTTTCAATTGTAATTCCGTTTATAAACTTAAATTCCACCCTGCCATCCTTGAAAATAGTAAGCTTTTCAACTATAGTTTCAAATAAGTTTTCATCAAATAAAGTTATTTCACTCTCATCAAGTGCCTCTTTTATTTTCTCTGTTTTGCTCTCATAATCATATATTTTTGAATTATTATAAACCATTTCAGCACGCTTGAAAATTAGCTTTACAAGTTCATCGGGAGAACTTTCCTTTTTTATCTGATTTTCTATCTGCCTAAGCTTATAGTTTGATTTTGGCGGCTCCTTAGGAGGTGATTTTTTTAAAAGTGCTTTGCTTTTTATAAGCTCATTAACTGCACCCACAAACATGGTTTTAAGCTCATCTTCTGTAATAAACAGATTTTTGCAATGAGCATAACTTTTACATTTCCAAACACTTTTCCCATGTTTTCTATAAGGCTTACCACATTCTCCACAAAATATTTTATCAGTAAAAATTGTCTCTCTTTTTACTCCTTTACCAAAATGCTCACTGATTTCTTTTCTGCGTTCTTGGACTGCGGTAAATACGCTTTTATCTATAATTTGTGGATAGAATTCATCGCCCATATATTTGTAATTCCCAAGTATTTTCCCAACCGAGCAGTGAGTCCAATTCACCTTATCATTGCCATTCCTAACCCCATTTTTCATTAGCATTTTCGCTATCGAAAGCATTGAATTCCCATTTAAATAATCTGTAAATATCATTTTTACAATCTCTGCTTTATCCGTCTCAATCTCAATTTTACCATCAACCATTTTATAACCAATCGGCATATGTCGTTGCATTTTTTCACCTTCCTTCCGTAAGCTCAAGTTGATTTATAAGGCGGAATGTTATTTCTCCT
>JAAZIT010000100.1 GCA_012800685.1 Clostridiales bacterium | reverse complement strand
TGAATGTTCTTGAGGATATTGGATATTACTGCATAGATAATATGCCTCCTGAATTAATTCCTAAATTTGCAAATATTTGCACTAGATCCGATGAGAAAATTAATAAGGTTGCGTTTGTTGTTGATATTCGTGGAGGGGATTTTTTTCTAAAGCTTATTGATACCATTCAAGAACTGCGTTCTGAACATTTAAACTTAAAGGTTTTATTCTTAGATTGCAGTGATGATGTAATTGTTAGACGTTATAAAGAAACAAGAAGAAAACACCCCCTTGATGAAGTTTCATATGGAAATATTAGACGTGCTGTACTAAGTGAGAGAGAAATACTTTCAGGTATTAAGGAATATGCAGATTATTATGTGGATACAACTCTAACCTCTGCCACAGAATTTAAGCAGAGGGTATATAATATATTCCTAGATGGCAATGATGAATTTATGCACATTAACGTTGTATCATTTGGCTTTAAGTTTGGAAATTATTCTGAAGCTGACTTGGTTTTTGATGTTAGATGCTTGCCAAATCCTTTTTACATTCCTGAGCTTAAAAACAAAACAGGTCTTCAACAAGAAGTTTTTGATTATGTATTAAGCTTTGATGAATCTAAGAAGCTTTTGGAAAAGCTTATAGATTTAATTGATTTTTTAATTCCTCTTTATAAAAGAGAAGGAAAGTCACAGCTAGTTATTGCTTTTGGTTGTACTGGTGGAAAACACAGGTCGGTAACATTTGCTCGTTCAATTGCAAAACACTTAGAGGGTGAGAAGCTTAAATTGAGAGTAACCCACCGTGATATTGAGAAGCACTAGATACAGATATAGATATTAGAAAGGAATAATCATGGAATCATTTTCTTATCGTGTTAAAAGTGAAATACTTGACAGTATAAATTCACGGCAGAATGCTGATGCGTGTTTATTAGGGATTCTATATACCTGCAAGGTTTTTAGCCAAAGAGAAATTTTATTTGTAACTGAAAATGAAAATACTGTCAATTTTTTTGTTAAAAGTATTAATAAGATATGTGACACTGATAATTCAGTTGTTATAAAAGTGAACAAAAAAGTTAAAGCTTCTGTATATATACTAAATGTAAAAAAAGAGTACATATCAGTTGTTTTTAATTATTATAAGCTTTCTTATGATTTTTTTGAAAACAATTATGAAAAAGCGGTTTTGCCGAAGAAGAGGTTTATTTCAAGTTTGGTTGCTGGTGCGTTTTTATCATGTGGAAGCATTAATGACCCAAATAAGGAATATCATTTTGAGCTTGTCTTTCGTGATGTTCAAATGTGCAATTTTTTTGGAATTGTACTGATTGATAATTATGGAATAGTCCCAAAACACACAGAACGTAAAAATTATGAGGTTGTTTATATTAAGGAGAGCGAAAATATTGAGGATATGCTAACCTTAATGGGAGCACAAAATTGTTCCTTAGAAATTATGAACATAAAGATTTTTAAGGATATTAGAAATAAAATTAATAGAGCTGTTAATTGTGATAATGCTAATATAGAAAAAGCAATTAAGGCTGCCGAAAGGCAAATAAATGATATAGAGCTAATTGAGAAAATAAAAGGTTTAAGTAGCTTAACAGATGATTTAAGAGAGATAGCTGAAATAAGACTTGAAAATCCTGATATAAATTTAAAAGAATTAGGACAAGCCGTAAATCCACCTATTTCAAGGTCGGGGGCAAACCATAGATTTAATAGAATTGCAAAAATTGCTGATCAGCTTAGAAAAGATATTAGTTAAAACTTAAGCTGATACTAACAATAAAGAAAAGGAGTATTTATAATGGAGAGAAATAGTTTTGTACATCTTCATGTCCATAGTGAATATTCTCTTCTTGACGGAGCCTGTAGAATTAAGGATTTAGTATCTAAAACTAAACAAATGGGACAAAAAGCCTGTGCAGTTACAGATCATGGAAATCTTTATGCTGCCATTGAATTTTATGATGAATGTAAATTACAAGGTATTAAAGCAATTATAGGCTGCGAGGTATATGTTGCGCCTCGTGGAAGGCTTGATAAGACTCCACGAATTGATGCACACCCATATCATCTTGTTCTACTTTGTAAAAATAAAACTGGCTACCAAAATCTTATAAAGCTAGTTTCTCTTTCCAATATCGAAGGCTTTTATTCAAAGCCTAGAGTTGATATTGACTGTCTGAAAAAACATTCAGATGGTCTTATTTGCTTATCTGCTTGCTTAGCTGGCGAGGTGGCAAGAAAGCTTACTAACAATGATTATGATGGGGCTAAGTCTACGGCTTTACTTTATCAATCTATTTTTGGTAAAGGTAACTATTATATTGAGGTTCAAAACCATAGATTTGCTGACCAACAACGTATTTTGCCACTTCAATTTAAACTTGCTAGAGAAACTGGCATACCACTTGTTGCAACTAATGATACCCATTATATAAATAAATCCGATGCTAAGGCACAGCGAATTTTAATGTGCATTTCTACTGGAAAAACAATGCTTGACCCTAAGTCAATGGAGTTTCCTACGGAGGAATTTTATTTAAAAACAACTGATGAAATGGCGGAGCTTTTTCCAAGCTACCCAGAAGCCATTTCTAATACTTCCAAAATTGCTGATATGTGTAATTTGGAATTTGAATTTGGAGAGAACAAGCTTCCTTATTTTAAGCTTGATACAAATCAAACTAAAGAGGAGTTTTTTAGTGATTTGTGCTATAAGGGGCTTTTAGATAGATATACTAAACCAAGTGATGAGGCATATAAAAGACTTGAATATGAGTTGAAAATTATTATACAAATGGGATTTGTTGACTACTACCTTATTGTTTGGGATTTTATTAATTTTGCAAGAAAAAATGATATTCCAGTTGGACCAGGGCGTGGTTCGGGTGCTGGAAGTCTTTGTGCATATTGCATTGGAATTACGGGCACCGACCCTCTAAAATTTAATCTTTTATTTGAAAGATTTTTGAATCCAGAGCGTGAAGTATGCCTGATTTTGATGTTGACTTTTGTATTGAGGGACGTCAAAGGGTAATAGATTATGTTATTAATAAATATGGCGCTGACCATGTAGCTCAAATTGTTACATTTGGAACGCTAAAGGCAAGGGCAGCAGTTAGAGATGTTGCTAGGGCTATGGGGTTACCGTATCAGCTTGGGGATACAGTGGCAAAGCTGATACCACGCGATAGTAATTATAGATTA
>JAAZIT010000099.1 GCA_012800685.1 Clostridiales bacterium | reverse complement strand
GGTTGTGCAATATTTATTTTAACTAATATTAATTGACTTATTGTACAAAATATCATTCCTTAAAGATAAAAAACGGCTAGTTGTAGTCCTAGTTCTAAATATAATAGACCACTAAATAAGCTTTTATATAGCTTTAATAGTGGTCTGATTATATATTGTTTTAAAAAATATTTAAATAAATCCGCAGGAATTTCTTGACTTTTTCTTATGTTATGGTATAATTATTTTAATAATTATGATTTAAAAAGAGCTGTGAGAAATCGATTAATATAAAAAAAGCTGGAATAGCTCAGTTGGTAGAGCAGCTCATTCGTAATGAGCAGGTCGCGTGTTCAAATCACGTTTTCAGCTCCAGATATAAGACGTGTTTGCATTGTTTTAACGTTTTTGCGTTTAAAGTTAGTGTTTAGAAAACCTTAAGGATAATTTAAGATTAACTGAAAATAGCAAACAAAAAATAGTCGATAGGTTATAACTACCTATTGACTATTAATTTATGATTTGTTATTATATAGATTTTATTCTTCTGAAATAAGAGCTTTTATATAATCAATATCTTCAAGATTGCTGTTTAGTTTAACCATTTCTTCTACAAAGAGTTTGGCTAGATCACGATTGATAACGTATAAATATCCCATATTTCCGCCACCATTTTTATTAAAAGGGGAATACTTTGTATCACATAATGAAATAATCTTTTCAACAAAGTCAAGGGTTTTAACAGGGTATTTAACATCAGTATAATCACAATCCACTTTTCTTCCTTCTTTATCCCAAGTAAATTGAGTGAGAAGCTCCTCTGGCTGTTGGCAATCATAGCATTCGCCTTTAGCTATACTAATGCCTTTTATTAAGCCACCTTTAGCATGAAGAATTATATCACCGGTTTGAACTTCAAGAAGACGCTCCCAATGGTGAAATTTCTTTCCGGTAGCATTCAAGGACGGTGCCCAAATGAAACCGCCACGACTTTCTTTATCGTATGTTTTACTTTGAAAAACTATGAATGTCAAAGGCTTTCCAGCAACACGCTTTTGAACAGGGGCAGTTTTTGCTTTGCTTGCAGAACGTTTAGCGGGACGCTTTCTCTCCGCTTCTTCAAATGCTTTCTGTCTTACATAAGCGATACGAGCCGCATCATCAGCTTGCTTTTTAGCTCTTGCAATCTTAGCGTCCTCAATTTCTTGAAGGATTGCTTCTTGTAAAGCCGCATCTTTTGCTTTTATAAAATTGGTGAATGCATCTGGATATAAAAAAGAACTTGTCTTTGATTTAAATTGAACTGTTATCTTGGTGTCTGATTGTTCTGTAACTGTACCTACGCCTAAAGCCATATGCTTTATATTTTTACCCTTGATATTCATTTAATTACCCCTATTTTCCTGTTTCATGGTGTTTTATCAGTTAAGTCTATTATAGCACAAATATGCTATTTTAGCAAATGGAGCCATGTTTCACTGTGTTTTTAAAATAGGCAGACCTTGTTTTTAGGGGGGAGTAGCTGATAAAACCTAAATACCTGCTTTAAAATTGTAAATAAAATTGATATTATTTAAAATTTTAACAGTGTCACCTTTTCACCTATGTGTTTAAAAATATAATATTTGACTTCTATGCCAGAGGTAGGTTAACTACTGTTTAGTAGTAATATTCTTAATAATTTTTCTTATTATACCAACAGTTATGACTACTATTAATGGGAAACCGAATAATTAGTAAATTAATATTACAAATTTAATCCTCATGGATTTTAGAATAAAACCAATTAATAACACCGTATCTCATATTAAATGATATTGAGAGAAGTATAAAAAATGAGTAAAAATCTTTATATACAGTATATACTCATATTTTACACCTTTATATCAAAATACCAATTTTAATTTGTAGATTTTATGCATTTCCTTTTATAATCCTCTTTACTTCTTGTCAAAATAGCTAAATTTTATTTCCATTTTATTACTTATTTAATTAACTATCCAAAAATAAGGTAACATATATTAAAGTTCATTGCAATTTGTACACCCTAGTGATATAATTAACATAAAATGAGGGTGTAGAAGAAAATATTGAAAAAAGGTCATGATTTAATTCTCAGGGAGGCGCATGGGCATGAAAAACGCACAATCTAAAAGGGCAATAGCGGTTGAAGAGGCTATAGATTACGCAATTGCACATGACACATTTCAGGTTTACTATCAGCCAATATATTCCTCAAATACTAAGACCGTAACGAGCTGTGAGGCATTGCTACGGTTGACTGATAAAAACCTAGGTCCTATTAATCCAGAAGAAATTATTCCAGTTTCTGAAGAAAACGGAAAAATTATTCAGATAGGGTTAATTGTTTTAGAAGATGCATGCAAATTTGTAACAGATCAGCAAATTAAAAGTACTGGTATTGAGTATGTTCAAGTAAACATTTCAGTAATTCAGTGTATTCAGGTAGATTTTGTCCAAAGAGTGACAGAAATAACTGAAAAATACAACGTAAAACCAAATCAAATATGTTTTGAAATAACAGAAACATTAGATTCTCAAATTTCTTATGTAATGAATAGAAATATAAACGAGCTTCATACTAAAGGGTATCTGCTTGCATTATATGACTATGGGCGTGGATTTGCTAATATGGACAATCTATTGAGATATCCATTTAATTTTATAAAGCTCGATAAATCTATGGTGTGGGCAAGCTTTAGTTGCGAAAAAACAAAAATAGCAGTTGAAAGTACCGTTTCTATGGTTAAGAGACTAGACATGAAAATTATAGCAGAGGGTGTGGAAACCTATGAACAGGTTCAAGAGCTTTTGCTTATTCAATGTGATTTTCTACAAGGATATTATTTTTCAAGACCTGTTGCAAAGGATCAGCTTTTAGAAAAACTAAAGGCAATAGGATAAATAGCAAATGGTAAATAGAGAATAGCAACTAATCGATAATTACTGTCTAGTAACCAATTACCAGCGAATAATTTAACAAAAAATCCCTCTATGATTTTGCATAGAGGGATTTTTGATCCACTTTTTTATTATTTAAGGCTATTTATTTGCCAGTTCTCTTTCTCTTGAGAGCTTAAAAGTTGAAATGACAGCGATAACACCAATCATGATAACGGCAATTATAAGCGATATCCACTGTTTTTGTGCCTTAATTACAAATGCGTCTGTGTTAGAACCAATTAATTTTTCAGCAAGCTTGTCGCTCTTTATTCCAAAAAGAAAAATAACAGTGAAAAACTTCCAGTTTGCCCCTAATAAAATTGTTGAAATTAAATTAACAACAGATTGGACGTAAAGATTTTCATCTTTAGCTTTTCTAGCACTTAAAAAGCTTAAAATACAGCTAGCAGCAATACCCAAAACAAAAATATAAAAGTATATGCTGTAGCATATCATTATTAAATAGCTAGTTTCCGTTGCGAATATTGGCACAATTATAAGGGCTGAAAAAAGCACAAGAATTGTAATATAAAATAAAATTGAAATCAAGCTTCTATATATTTTTTCTATTTTATGAAATGGTGGTCGGATAATTTTTTTTGCCATAAATATTCCTCCGTTAATGTATTTTAGTTTTGTCGCTTATTTTTCACTACTATAAGCTTTTTTCATCACTGTCCTCTGTTATGTTGTCGACCTCTACTAATATTCTTTTTAGACGCTGTTCATCTGCACTAACAACAGTCATTTTAAAAATGCCATTTGTAACTGAAAAGCCCTCATCAGGAATACACTCGGCTAAATCCATAAGCCAGCCACCAATAGAGTTACAGTCTGCTTCTATTAGATTTTCTGGAAGCTCCATACGTTCTAGCATATCTGTAATACTTAAATCAGCAGAAACCTCCCACACATTATCAGAGAGCTTAACAAAGGATATATCATCCTCGTCACTCTCGTCATAAATCTCGCCAACAAGCTCTTCTAAAACGTCCTCCAGTGTAACAATGCCGTCAGTTCCCCCATATTGGTCAACAACAACAGCCATATGTGTTTTTGCTTTTTGCATTTCAATTAGACACTCTGAAATACGCTTGTGCTCTGAAATATAAAGTGGTTTTTTTAATATGGAATTAAGAGAGGACTCTTTGTTATTAATATAAAGGTTGAAAAAATCATTCTGATGAATTATCCCCACGATATTATCAATAGTCTTATTATAAATAGGAATTCTTGAATAGTTTTCTTTAAAGAAAACATCTCTAATGGACTCAAAGCTGTCATCAATCTCAAGAGCCACAATATTAACTCTAGGAACAAGAATCTCACCAATAGTTATTTCGTCAAATTCAAGTGCTGAACGAACAAGATTTGATTCCTGCTTTTCCAAAACACCTTGATCCTCAATTTCTTCAACAAGATATATAAGCTCTTCCTCAGTTACAGAGGGCTGAACGGTATTTGTTCCAAAAAATTTCGATACAAGTCTCTTGAGACAGGTAAAAAAGAATACTATTGGCTTTAATATAAAGGTTAAAAACGTGAGTGGAGCGGACATAAACATAGCTATGCTTTCCGCATGCTCTGCTGCAATACTTTTAGGAATTACTTCGCCAAAAATTAGAACTGCAAGAGTCATAATTATTGTTGCAACGCCCACGCTGCTCGCCCCGAACACTCTTGTAAAGAGTACTGTGGCAATCGACGCTGAAGAAATGTTAACTATATTGTTTCCCACCAAAATTGCAGTTAAGGATTTATCAAAATGCTCTAAGATTTTTATTGCTCGTTTTGCTTTTAAATCACCAAGTGCTGCTAGATTTTTAAGTCTAATTTTATTAGCTGATGAGTAAGCTGTCTCGGTTGCTGAGAACATTGCTGAAAAAGCTAGAAGAACAATTATTATGAAAATTTCCATATAAAAATAATAACCTCTGTTTCGTTGTACAAGTTTAAAACTTGATTTTGTCATAAATAATTATATAATATAATACCATATTTATTATTAAATTGCAATTCCTCAAAAATGCTAGACAAGGGGTTTTTTATGTGCTATAATATATCTTAAATTTATAAATAATATTAACCTGTATACATTAAAAGTGGTGGGAGAAAAATGGACAAAGAAAAAAAGATTACCCCTATTATTGAGGATACTATTGGTGGAGAGATTTCACCGAAAAAAGATATTTTTGATAAGATAATGAGCCTTCCGGTGCTTAATATCCTTGAGGGATTTTATAAGAAAAATAAAAGTGTGCTTCTATACTTGTTTTTTGGTGCGCTAACCACTCTTTTAAGTATTATTGTGTTTTATATTTTTGGAACAACACTAGATTTAAATGAGCATATTGCTAACGTGATTTCGTGGATTTGTGCTGTGACATTTGCCTTTGTCACCAATAGAATTTGGGTTTTTAATGCTCCCACAAAGACAATGAAGGATTTATTATTACAGGGTAGAAATTTTTACGGCGGAAGACTTTTAACATTAGGTATTGAAGAGGTTATACTACTCTTATTTATTACTATACTCGGATTTAATAAAAATTTGGTTAAGATTGTGGCACAGTTTGTTATACTCGTTCTTAACTATTTTATAAGCAAATTGTTTGTATTTAGAAAAAAGCTAAATCAAAATAAATAATAAATATAACTGAAAGGTTGTGATGTTAGGGTTGGAAAGCAAGCTAGCTTTGTACGGCTTTAACAACCTCACTAAGACTCTTAGCTTTAACATCTATGATGTTTGCTATGCGAAAAGTGAGAGAGAGCAAAAGGATTATATTGCTTATATTGATGAGCAGTATAACTCGGAAAGACTCACAAAAATACTTTGTGATGTTACTGAAACTATTGATGCAAGGGTACTTAACATATCTAAGCAGGATTATGAACCTCAAGGAGCATCAGTTAATGTTCTCATAGCTGAAAAGGAACTGGAGAGAGATGAAATAGACTCGTCATGTAATCGTGGAATTATTGATGGTCGATCTGTTCATGCACATTTGGATAAAAGTCATGTTACAGTACATACTTTTCCAGAATATCACCCTGACAACGCAATTTCAACCTTTAGAGTTGATATAGATGTATCAACCTGTGGAACAATTTCGCCCCTAAATGCACTAAATTACTTAATATCAAGCTTTGACTCTGATATAATTACAATTGACTATCGTGTGAGAGGCTTTACTCGTGGGGTTGACGGAAGAAAATATTTTATTGACCATGATATTAAGTCCATACAGGATTATATTGATAATTCAACATTGGCTAAATATGATGTGATTGATGTTAATGTGTACCAAAGCAATATTTTTCATACAAAAATGCTTATTAAGGATATTGAGCTTC
>JAAZIT010000098.1 GCA_012800685.1 Clostridiales bacterium | reverse complement strand
CCCCATGGTCCAATATGGGATTGGAATGATTTAAGTGCTTTTAATCAAATTATGCAGGAGGTTGGAGAGCTTGGTAAAAAGTACAAGTGCTACTCCTGTATAATTGACCCATGTATTACTGAAAATGACAGTGACGTTATTAAATATTTAAATGAAAGTGGTCTAGTTTTTAAGAAAAACGCAGAAGAGCTACAAACAATTCAAGCTAGAAACAACTATATGCTATTTTTGAATGGCAGAAATGAGGAAGAGATTTTTGCTTCTTTCCATAAAAAATGGAGATATAACATTAGACTTTCTGAAAGAAGAGGAGTAGTTTGCAAGGTTTGTGGAAAAGAATCACTTGATGATTTTCACGGACTTATGGCTGAAACTGGAAAAAGGGACGGTTTTGCAATTAGAAGTAAGGAATACTTTGAAAGTATGCTAGACTCTTTGGGGGAAAATTGTAGATTATATATGTGTTACAGTCAAGAGGGTATTCCGTTATCTGGCGCTGTAACTAGCCAATATGCAGGAAAAACTTGTTATATCTATGGTGCGTCATCAAATGAAAATAGAAATCTAATGGCAAATCATTTTATGCAATGGAATATGATTCAGTGGGCAATCCAAAACAATTGCGAATTATATGATTTTCAAGGAATTCCTTTTTATACTGATGAGACACATCCTAATTATGGTGTTTATAGATTTAAAAAAGGCTTTAATGGCGAGGTTGTAACTTATGCAGGTGAATTCCATAAGATATATAAGCCTGTTATTAATAAAATTGTAAAAATATTTTTAAAGTTACGTTGGTTTAAAAATGATTTATATAGACGTATACTTTTATTAGCAAGCAAAAAGAAAGAAAAAAGCGTAAAGCAGGCTAAAGAGCTTAATACATCAAGCAACAAAAATCAAAAGGCTACTGAAAATAAGGACAATTAGATTATATTAAATATTACACCGATATTGCTAGTAAACAGTATATCGGTGTTTTTTATGGTAACAATAAAGGAAGTTATTGGTTATATATTTGTTATACATTATAAAGGGTTATTATTAGAAAACTTATAATTTGACTTTTTTCATATACTTTCAGTCAATACTATGATATAATAGTCAAAGGCAATTATTTTACTATTATTTTTTGAAAGGCTTTACAAAATTCACAAAATATAGTAAAATAGAAAAGTAAGTATATTACTATTATAAAGAATAGGTGGATGGGAAATATGGAACCGAAGTATAAAAGAGTATTGCTAAAGCTTAGCGGAGAAGCTCTTGCAGGAGATAAGAAAATTGGACTTGATTTTAATGCTATGAAAGGCTTTGGCGAGGCAATTAAAAAATGCGTTGATGCTGGTGTTCAAGTTGGTATTGTTGTAGGTGGAGGAAATTTCTGGAGAGGACGTTCTAGTGGTGCTATGGATAGAACAAGGGCGGACCACATTGGAATGCTTGCAACAGCAATGAATGCTTTGGCTGTAGCTGATGTTATTGAAGATTGCGGTGCTGACGTTAGAGTTCAAACTGCTATTTCTATGAGAGAGGTTGCTGAGCCTTATATAAGAAACCGTGCAATTAGGCATCTTGAAAAGGGAAGAGTTGTTATTTTTGGTTGCGGAACAGGTAACCCATTCTTTTCAACTGATACTGCCGCTGCACTTAGAGCCGCTGAAATTGAGGCCGACGTTATGCTTAAGGCGACAATGGTTGATGGTGTTTATGACAAGGACCCTCACAAATTTGATGACGCTATTAAGTATAAAAAACTTACATACAATGAGATTCTTTCAAAGGGCCTTGCTATAATGGACGCTTCAGCTGCTTCACTTTGTGGAGATAATAACATTCCTATCCTTGTATTTGATCTAGAAAGACCTAACAACATTTTTGATGCTTGTATGGGTAAAGATATTGGTACTTTAGTAGTTAACGAATAGATTTATATTTAAAATTTGAAAGGATGAATTATTATGAAAGAAAAAATTACAAAACTAAATGGGAAAATGCAAAAAACAATAACTGTGCTAGAGTCTGATTTTGCATCAATTCGTGCAGGTAGAGCTAATGCTGCTGTTCTCGACAGAGTGTTTGTTGACTATTATGGCACACAAACTCCTATTAATCAGATGGCGGCTATTTCAATTCCAGAGGCTAGAGTTCTTATGATTTCGCCATGGGACAAGTCAACTCTTGTTTCAATTGAAAAGGCTATCCAGGCTTCAGATGTTGGTATTAATCCAATGAATGACGGATCAACCCTTAGACTTAACTTTCCACAGCTTACTGAAGAAAGACGTAAGGATTTAGTTAAGGAAATTAAGAAGATGGGCGAAGAATCAAAGGTTGCAATTCGTTCAATTAGACGTGACACTATTGACAAGTTTAAGGCTATGAAAAAAAGCAATGAAATATCTGAGGACGATTTAAAGGTATGCGAAAAGGATGTTCAAAACGTAACAGACAAATTTGTTAAGACTATTGATGAAATGGTTGCGGCAAAGGAAAAAGAAGTTATGTCAATCTAATCTGACAGGAGTTTTACTTTGTTTTTTAGAAAAAAGGAAATTGATACTGAGCTTAATGTTCCCGTTCATATTGGTATTATCATGGACGGAAATGGAAGGTGGGCTAAGAAAAGAGGACTTCCACGAAAAATGGGTCACCGTGAGGGAGCTAAAACTTTTCGTGCAATTACTCGTTCCTGCAAAAAGCTTGGTGTTAAATATGTAACATACTATGCCTTTTCAACTGAAAATTGGGCTAGACCTAAAGAAGAAGTTGACGGCATAATGGATTTATTTGATAAGTATTTAGATGAAGTCAACGACTTCAAAGATGAAAATATTCGAATTAGGTTTATTGGCGACCGTTCAAAGTTAAAGCCGTCTCTACAAAACAAAATGCTAAATGTTGAAGAAACTTCTCGTAAGTATTCATCAATGGATTGTGTTTTGGCAATAAATTATGGAGGCCGTGACGAGATTTGTCATGCAGTCAAAAATATTGCAGAGATGGTGGAGTTTGGCGCAATTAAGCCTAAGGATATTAACGAAAAGATAATTACTGAAAATCTTTATACTCAAGACATTCCACCAGTTGATTTAATTATCAGACCAAGTGGTGAACAGCGTTTATCAAATTTTCTAATTTGGCAGGCTGCTTATAGTGAGTACTATTTTACCAATATTCTTTGGCCTGATTTTAAGGAGAGAGATTTAAAAAATGCAATTCTCGCTTATTCAGATCGAAATAGAAGATTTGGTGGGGTAGTTGAAAAAAAGTAATTATAAAGACATAATAATTGGAGAAATTTAGTTATGAAAACTCGTATTATTTCTGCCGCAGTGGCAGTGGTTTTGGCTGTAGTGGTATTTATTCTTCATAAGACCATAGTTTTAGAAATTGTTGTTGCACTTCTTACTGCTGGTTTGTTGTTTGAAATATTTAAGGCAACTCAGTGTAACAAGCATTGGATAACAATGTCACTTTGCTGTTTATATGGAATGGTTGTACCATTTTCAAGGTTTATTGGGGCTAAGTTTTCAGTAATTACCCTTGTGTTTTGGCTTTTGGTTTTTGCTTCATTTTTAAAAGAGCACAAAAATATGAAAATTGACAAGCTAGGAATTATGATTGCATCAACTACTCTTATAACTTTTTCAATGAATAGCTTGCTTACACTTCACAAATTTACCGCTACTCATGGACTTTTCCTACTTATATTAACCTTATGTGGTGCGTGGTTAGCTGACAGTGGTGCTTATTTTGCAGGAACATTTTTTGGCAAAACAAAGCTTTGTCCAACGATCAGCCCTAAGAAAACCGTTGAGGGATTAGTTGGTGGAACAATTACAAACGGCTTGATTTTCTTAATCCTTGCCCTTGTATACAACAAAATTGATGGAGTAGAATTTAATTATATCTACCTATTTATATTAGGAATGGCATGCTCAATTATCGGCTTACTAGGCGATTTGACAGCATCACTAATTAAAAGACAATACAATATAAAGGACTATGGAAACATAATGCCAGGCCATGGTGGAATAATGGACAGGTTTGACAGTGTTCTTTTTGTTGCACCTTTTATGGCAATCATGATAACTAACTTTAGCATTTTTAAATAAATTAAAATTGGGGCGGATATCCGATAACTTTCATAGTACGGAACTTCTGCCCTTTTCGAGTTTAATGGTAGATAGCTTAAAATATGATTGGATATTTAAGTTTTACAAACATTTTTATTAATAAAGGGTATTTTTTATGAAAACAATGACAATAATTGGTTCAACAGGTTCAATTGGAACACAGGCATTAGAAGTGGCAAACAAGCATAATATAAATATAAAGGGACTTTCGGCACATTCTAACATTAATGAGCTTTACAAACAATCTATTCAATACAAGCCGGAAGTGGTTTGTATATTTGACGACAGCAAAAAAGCCGAGCTTGAAAAAATGCTTTGCAAAACTTCTATTAAGGTTATTAGTGGTATGGAGGGCTTGTGCGAAATTGCGGAAATGGACGTAAATATATTTTTAAATTCCGTTGTGGGAATGGTTGGATTAAAGCCAACTATCTCAGCTTTAGAAGCTAAACACACTATGGATTTTAGAATTGCTTTAGCAAACAAGGAAACTTTAGTTGCAGGTGGAGAAATAGTAATGGGGCTTTCAAAGGAAAAGAATATTCCTATTCTTCCAGTTGACAGCGAGCATTCTGCAATATTTCAGTGTCTTCAAGGAAACAAAAAAGAACAGCTAAATAAAATTATTCTTACGGCCTCTGGGGGACCTTTTTTTGGCAAGACTAAGGAGGATTTAAAGAATGTATCTATTGATGAGGCGTTAAATCATCCCAACTGGTCTATGGGGAAAAAAATAACCATAGATTCAGCAACACTAATGAATAAAGGGCTTGAATTTATTGAGGCTATAAGGTTATTTGATTTAAGTGCTGAGGAAATTGAGGTTATTGTTCATCGTGAGAGTGTTGTTCATTCAGCAGTAGAATACAAGGATTTTTCAGTTATAGCACAAATGGGTGTTCCAGACATGAAAATACCAATTCAGTATGCCGTTTTATATCCTGAAAGGCTCGAGTGTCCGACTAAGCAGCTTTCGTTAACTGACTATGGCTCACTTAGCTTTATGAAGCCTGACTTAGAAACGTTTGACTGTTTAAAGGCTTGTATTGAGGCTGTTAAAATGGGTGGCATAATGCCAGCTATGGTAAATGGTGCAAATGAAGAGGCTGTTGCATTATTTTTAAAT
>JAAZIT010000097.1 GCA_012800685.1 Clostridiales bacterium | reverse complement strand
GCTTTAAGTGTGACCATTAATCTGGGGTTACTTTGTTATTTTAAATACACAAACTTTTTTGGAGAAATCATAGCTTCAATAATGAATGTGGACTTTACTCCCTTTGATTTATTTCTTCCTGTAGGTATCTCTTTCTTTACCTTTCAATCGATGAGTTATACAATAGATGTCTATCGAAAAAACATTACTCCACTGAATCGATTGTTGGATTATGCGTTTTATGTTTCTTTCTTTCCACAATTAGTTGCCGGTCCCATAGTTCGTGCACGTGATTTTATTCCGCAAATAAGGAAGCCTCTTTTTGTCTCCCAAGAAATGTTTGGTAGAGGAGTTTTTTTTATTATTTGCGGTTTGTTTAAAAAAGCAGTAATATCCGATTATATCAGCGTAAATTTTGTTGAGCGAATATTTGAAAACCCTGCTTTATACTCCGGATTAGAAAATTTAATGGGCGTATATGGTTATGCTTTGCAAATTTATTGTGATTTTTCAGGATATAGTGATATGGCTATAGGTATTGCCTTGTTACTGGGTTTCCATTTTAATATAAATTTTGATTCTCCTTATCAATCGGCTTCTATTACGGAATTCTGGAGGAGATGGCATATTTCACTCTCAAGTTGGCTCAAGGATTACTTGTATATATCTTTAGGAGGTAATAGGAAAGGAAAATTAAGACAGTCTGTCAATTTAATGATAACGATGTTTTTAGGGGGTCTATGGCATGGCGCTTCTTGGAATTTCGTTGTTTGGGGGCTTTTTCATGGTATTGCTTTGGTTTTTCATAAATTATGGATGGAAAAAGTATCTAAAAGAAAACGAGGGGATAACCCTACCGGTATCCGACGTATTCTAGGGGTAGTAGTTACTTTCCACTTTGTGTGCTTTTGTTGGATTTTCTTTAGAAATGTTAGTTTTGAAAATTCAATAACTATGATTACTCAAATAGCAACTGCCTTTCATCCGCAAATTTTTGAACAACTTTTACAGGGTTACCCGTTGGTTTTTGCATTAATGGGTATGGGTTTCATACTTCATTTTGTTCCAAAGAAATGGGAGAACTGGGCTTGTCAAGGTGTTATCCGATTGCCTTTTATAGGAAAAGCTCTGTTGTTGCTTGCCTTGATTTATTTGATTATTCAGGTAAAAAGTGCAGATATACAGCCTTTTATTTATTTTCAGTTTTAAAAGGGTGGTTGATTAGTAAGCTTCTTTAGGCGTAAGTTTCTATTATTTTGTTATTTTTACTTTCACTTTAAAAGGAAAAATTATGGGTGTAGACTTAGCAATAGATTTATCTACTTGCATTAAATGCGGAAAATGTGTTGAACTTTGTCCTTCAAAAATAATAACACAAAGAGTAAAAGGAGGAGACTTATCGTTAGTAAATGAGCCAACTTGCATTAGTTGTGGCCATTGTGTTGCTGTTTGTCCTACGGATTCCATTAAACACAGTACTTTTCCTCAGGATAAAATACATGCTTTTAATTATGACGATTATCCAACAGAGGATCAGTTTTTATTGCTTTGTAAAGCACGAAGATCAAATAGGGCTTTTTCAAAAAAAAGAGTACCCGCAGAAACCATCCATAAAATTGTTGAGGCTTCATATGCTGCACCAGCTGCAAGTAATAGCAGACAGATATCTTATACTGTGATAACAGATCCGGAAAAGCTTAAATTAATAACAGAGTTTACTCTTTCAACCTTTGATTCAATAAGAAAGAAGCTAGTATTCCCTTTAGTCAAGCCTTTTGTTAAATGGTTTTTCCAAGAAGCTTATCAATATATTCCTGTATTTGAATCATTAAATGCCGCTTATGATCAAGGAGAAGATTTGATTTTAAGAAATGCTACCGGAGTGATTCTTTACCACACCCCTGCTTCTTATCGCTTTGGAGTAGCCGACTCTAATTTAGCGTACCAAAATGGTTCTTTAATGGCTGAGTGCTTAGGAGTAAGTCAGTTTTATTTGGGATTTGTTTGTACGGCTTCAAATTTAAATAAAGGAAAATTGGAAAAGCTGTTAGGTATTGACGGACGTATACAAGCCGGTATGGCCATAGGCCTGCCTAAGTTTCGTTTTCCTAAATACATTGATAGAGAAGAGCTGAGAGTTGAAACTTTAGAATAATAAAGAGGATTTTTTATGGTTTTTTTGAGTTCAAAAAACAGCCTCTCTTAATCCCTGCTTTCCATATAAATAACCTGAGTTCGACCTAATCAATTGCTTTTCTATCTATAATTTCAATGTTTAGTGATGTTTTTTTGGGACGGAAATTATAAGCAATCAGTCCTGCAAGCAGGTTTGTTAAGAAGTTGCCAAAAGAGCGATGTCTGGTATGCTCTATTTGACAGCTATTTTTAAACTCATCATTGACTGTTTCGATGATTGCCCTTTTCTTTAGCCTAATTTTATTCTGTAGATGCATCAAGGAGTTTTCCTGTTTTTTACTTTTCAGGTGTTTGATTTTATAGTTT
>JAAZIT010000096.1 GCA_012800685.1 Clostridiales bacterium | reverse complement strand
TATGTCCTACACACAAATCTTTAATTCCATTAAATCTTAAAAAATTGTTTGTTAAAACCATTATTTCAAAGGCTGAGTTACTTTCAAGCAACTCTAATACAGCAAGAAGCTGTTTTTTATCGTCCTCGACGCAATTTGAAAAAGCATCATCTGTTAGTAGTATGCCTTCTATTTGATAATGCTTTTTTGTGATGAAATCAAATAAACCATTGAGGTTCAAAGCTTGATCATTTATTACTTCTATTCTATTTATGTAAGATGCTACAATCTCGTGGCAAATACCGGAAGCTAAGAGTAATTTCATCATATCACCATTAATGAATTATTTTATGTTCTTTTTACCATTACTTATACTTCCAACTATATTACCATAATTATAGATAAATTGTAAGATTGTTTAATTAAATTTTAATAATTTGAAACTATGTAATAATTTCATCCAAGTTGGTTCCTTTTTTTTGTATTAATTATATAGCATCTTGCGATTTTCTCTGATTAATTATTAATTTATCTCTCTTTATATTGTCCACAACTTTTAGATGAGGGACAACCGGAACAATTTCCGCAATAGTATCCTGCTTTTACATTCTTCAATTGTCTATATATTAAATATCCTGTATATGCTGCGATTATCAATCCTATTATAATTCCTGCCATATTTTTATCCTTTCTGTTTTGGGAATGGCTTTTTTAACACGATCCCCCTACTTTGATTAAATAAACAAACTTGCTATCTGGTAAACCAAAAATGATGCTGTCCAAGCAAAGACTAACTGAAACAAAAATACAATTGTTGTCCATTTTACTGATTTTAGTTCTTTTGCGATTACTGCAAGTGCTGCAACACATGGTGTATAAAATAGTACGAAAATCATCATTGAGTATGCATTTAATGCGCCAAATCCTATAGCTCCTAGTGTTTGATGCATTGTGCTAAGGCCTAATGCAGATTCAATGTTTACGATTCCAAACAGGATTCCCATACTTGATACTACTACTTCCTTAGCTGCTAAGCCTGCTATTAATGAAACACCTATCTGCCAAAATCCGAGCCCTGCTGGTTTAAGTATTGGAACTAAGAAACGTCCAATAGCAGCTCCGAAGCTTAGGGACATATCTTCCACGTAGCCTGTTGTACCAAACCTTAAAACAAACCATAATATGACTGAAGCTAGGAATATTGTATTCCCCGCCTTAGACAAATACGCCTTTACATTTTCCCATACATAGATGAAGATGCTATATGCGTTGGGTGTTTTATATTCAGGAAGTTCAATTAGCAACTGATTAACCTCTGGTTTTCTATCTAGTGATTTTGATTTCTCGGCCTTATTTTCAATCTTGGTTGCCACAAATGCGGTTAAAAGCCCTGCTACTAAACCAATAACATACATTGATAAAGCTGCTAAGGATGCATAACTACCGAAAAAGAGACTAGACAACAAAACATAAATAGGTATTTTTGCACTGCATGACATAAAAGGAGTAATAAGTATAGTTTTTCTTCTATCTTTTTCATCCTCTAACGTTCGAGTTGCCATAATTGCAGGAACGGTACAACCAAATCCAAGGAGCATGGGAATAAAAGCTCTTCCCGATAGACCAATTTTGTTCATAGCACCATTCATAACATAAGTTACTCTTGCCATGTATCCACTGTCTTCTAAAAAAGCTAGTGCTAAAAACAAAATCGCAATGTTGGGTAAGAAGGTTAAAATCGTACCAACTCCGGCTATAATTCCATCTATAATTAAGGATGTCAGGATTAGTCCTGCATTTAGTGATGACAGACTATTTTGTGCCCATCCACTA
>JAAZIT010000095.1 GCA_012800685.1 Clostridiales bacterium | reverse complement strand
CAGATTTTACATTGATGACTCGGCTTATAATGTGACGAAAAATTTACGTCAAGAAATGGAATCCATCTTTGATAAATATGATCTTTATGACAAAATTAAGGATAGTGGTTTTACTACTGAAGAAGTGTTTACTCTTGCTTCAATTGTTCAAGCGGAAGCTGCAAAAACAAATGATATGCAATTAGTTGCATCAGTTTTTATTAATAGACTTAAAAATCCTGAAGATTTTCCAAAGCTTCAATCTGATGCTACAAATAAGTATTACACAAAAGTAATATTACCACAAAATGAAGATGCTGCATCTCAGGCTATGTATGAGGATGCATATGACACCTATGTTTCAATAGGACTAACACCTAGCCCTATTGGAAACCCAGGTATTGATGCTATATTAGCTGTTCTTGAAGCACCAAAGACAGATTATTTCTATTTCTGCTCTGATATTAATACTAAAGAATGTTTTTATGCAAATACTTATGACCAGCACAAAGAAAATCTTAAAAAGGCCGGTATAAATGATGAACAATACTTCGAATAACCTATTAGAAATCTTATCACCAGTTGGTGATACGGAACGTCTCAGAGCTGCTCTAGACTACGGCGCTGATGCCGTTTATCTTGGCGGACAGATGTTTGGAATGAGGGCTTCACCACAAAACTTTACGTCTGAAACTCTTAAAACAGCTGTGGATCTTGCACATTCACAAAATGTCAAGGTATACATGACTTGTAATACTCTCCCAAGAAATAATGAAATAATTCATTTTGAGAAGTTCCTCGACGATGCAAAAAACGCTAATGTTGATGCACTTATTGCTAATGATATTGGTGTTTTATCACTAATAAAAAAATATGCTCCTGATATGGAAATTCATATCTCAACTCAAGCTGGAATTGTTAATTTTGTTACTGCAAATGAGTTTTACAACATGGGTGCTAAGAGAGTTGTATTGGCAAGAGAATTATCTTTAGATGAAATAGCTGAGATTAGAGGCAAAACACCTAAGAACTTAGATATCGAGTGTTTTGTCCATGGAGCCATGTGTGTTAGCTTTAGTGGTAGATGTCTTCTTTCAAGTTATTTAGTGGACAGAGATGCTAATCGTGGCGAATGCGCACAGCCTTGTAGATGGGGATATCATTTAATGGAGGAAAAAAGAACTAACGAGTTTTTCCCAGTCTTTGAAGACCAAAGTGGTACATATATTCTTAATGCTAAAGACTTGTGTATGATCGACCACATTGATAAGCTTGCTGAAGCTGGTGTAAATAGCTTTAAAATTGAAGGAAGAGCCAAGTCGGCTTATTATGTATCTGTAATAACAAACGCATACAGAAAGGCTATGGACGTTTATAAAGCTAATCCAAATGATTTTAAATTGCCTCAATGGATTCACGATGAGGTGTTTAAGGTTTCACATAGAGCATATTGTTCAGGCTTCTTTTTTGGGCATCCTAAGGACTGTCAATATTATGAAAACAGTGGATATATTCGTGAATATGATGTTGTAGCAGTAATTGATAAATGCGAAAATGGTATGATACACGCTAGCCAGCGCAACAAGTTTTTTAAAGGCGACGAGATAGAAATACTAACACATATTGGAGAACCAATTACTATTATTGCAGATGAGCTTTTTAATGAAAAAGGGGAGCCTATTGAAACAGCAAACCACGCAACTATGAAGTTTATGATTAAATCAGATATGATATTTCCTAATAATGCAATTATGAGAATAAAAAAATAAGGCTTATTTAATACAAAGTTTAGAAGCTTATATAGGTTTATGTTTTTTAAAGGTTAATTAATAGTAGTACAAAAAAGTTAATTAGAATTGCTTTGAAAATGAGTTTGTTAATCAAGACGTAACTTAATATTGCTAATTTTAAATTAAAAAGGAGATGTCAAATATGAAGAGATTATTGCTTATACTACTATCTATTGTACTTGTATTTAGTCTTTGTTCTTGCACAGAAGATGAAATTAGGTCTTACTCAGATAATAGACAATCATACTCAGCTACTGAAAACAACCAAGATGAAGAAACTAGTCAAAGTCTAGAAAAGAACCTAGAAGAAACTCCTGATATTGTTCTTACTCGTACTCTTAACGGTTCTGTAAAATGTGATTTAGATTATACTAGTGACTCTCTACAATATCACGAAATAGAGTCTATCCAAAATTTCTGGGAGATACAGCAAGAAGCTACAGCTTTTTCACCGTTTAACTCTAAAATTTCTCTTGTCTTTTATCTCTCTAATGAAGCTTCTAATAAAGGTACGGTGGAAGGTACAGTTGTTATCATAGATGGACAAAGCAAAAGCATAGAGACAGTATACTCAACAATGGAACTTGACTACCAAGAGGCTACAGTTTCATTTTGGACAATTTTTGAAATAACTGAAATGGGCGAGGTCATCTATCTTGGCATTGATGAAAAGCCTACTAGAGACTATTATACGATTGAACTTGTTTTTAACTTTTCTTCCCCTTTCCAAAATCTCAAATTTAGTCATACTAACATGAAAAAAGTTTCAGCAAGCGGACATTTTTATAGAGACGGAGAATTTATAACATTTATAGAGACTACTAACCCAGATACAGAAAACCTAGAATGTCTCTTTACCAGAAAAGGGTTACAAGACGAATATAGCGGTCTTACTTTCAGTAAAAATACTTCAATAAAAATACTTCAGTAAAAAATATAATACGCCTGGAAACTTTCTGGCAAAAAATATAGGCAAAATAAAACAACTAAGCGACCAAGATTATTCCTAGTCGCTTAGTTGTTTTATTTGTATCACAGTAAATTATGTACAAATTATTTTTTGCCGTCATTATTATCCTTAATATTTTCATTTTTAACATTAGCGAGAGGGGAGGACTCAGCGGCTTTTTTAAGACTTTCACTAGATAGATGAGTATATATTTCAGTTGTGGCAATACTTTTATGTCCCAAAATTTCTTTTAAAACCAATGTATCTACATTTCCATGCTGATACATTAATGTTGCAGCAGTATGACGGAGCTTGTGGGTAGTTACACCAAGATTTCCAAGCCCAGCTCTTGTTAGATTTTCTTCTACAATTTGTTGAACACGTCTTTTATCAATTCGTTTGTTATTTCGAGATAAAAATAAAGCATTAGGTTCAGTTTCAACATTTTTTCTAACTTCTAAATAAGCTTCTAAAGCATCAATACAGGACTCGTTTAAGTAGATAATACGTTCTTTACGTCCTTTACCAAAGAGTCTTAAAGTATGATTATCTTTACTGTAATCTCTTTTATCAAGTCCAACTAACTCACTTAACCTCATACCACAATTTAAAAATAATACCAACATACAATAATCACGTTCTTGATACTTTGATTCAATATTTCTTAGTAATTTAAGGCTTTCTTCAAGGGAAAGAAATTTTGGTAACTTATTTTTAACTCTAGGAAGCTCCAAATCCACAAGAGGGTTTTTGGAAATAAGTGAAGCTTTTTTGTGAAGGTAATTAAAGAACTGCTTTAGTGCAGAAGTTTTTCTAGCTCTAGTAGCTGTGGAATTATTCCTAACAGTTTTTAAATATCCAAGATAATCGTAAGCGTTGCTTAAAGTAAATTTCTTCATATAGGAAATTGGTACATCACTGATAGTTATATCTGTGTACTCACAATTTTTACTGACTAGACCATTTGAGATTTTTATAAACCTTAAAAAAGATCTAATATCAATATAGTACGCTTCTTCAGTGCGATCTGCACGGTCCTTAACTAATACTAAATAGTTTAAAAACGATTTTAAATATTCAGGACAATCATTAGAATAGCTATCTTTCATAATATATATTTAACTCCTTCCCTAAACTTCACTAAATTTTTATTTAGTGAAGTTGGGTATATTCTTTTAAAATACCCTGCTACTTACTTTAATAGCAAAGATTGTATACTACCTCTTAACTAATTTATTTAATTATATCACGCATTTTATTAAAAGTCTAGGCTCCCCTATTAAGCTACCTCAAATTGATCGTACAACAGAAAAAGCCTCTATAGTATTTTATAGTTTCTTTTATTTGAAAACAAGTGACTCCTTTTTATTGTCTGTTTTTAATGGACTTGTTTATATTCTAAGTTAAACTGATTTTATTATATATTATTAGCTAAACTTAGAATATATAATAAAATCAGAATAGCCCCCCTACAATTACTACATATAAAGACGCTTTTTAAAAAGGCTTTTGGAGATGGATGAAGGTTTAAATCCATGTATATATTCTTTGGATACCTTCATACACTTAGTTCTGTATTTTTATATCGAGCTTATTCGAGCTAAATGCTAATACGTATATCTCTAAGCTAACAAAGCCACCTATGGTAAAATAAACCATAGGTGGCTTTGTTTCTAATTTACATTTTTATAAACTTGTTCACAACTAATCTTATATAGAAATTTATTTGATTAAAAATAAGGGATATAGCAGTGACAACCATACCTCTAAGACTTATTTGGTATTGGTAAAGGTCATAAAGTTTGAAGCCTATTAAAAGGTACGACGGCATGTTGAAGCAGAAGCCTAATGCTTTATTTTCATTTCGAAAAAAACGAATTAATAAAAGACGTGTTCAATAAATAAAAAATAATATGGTGATACATTTATATTAGTAGTATCAATTGATTTTAAATTAATGTATAGGCTCTTACTGAAATTATTTCAATTCAACCATTATTTCAATTCAACCACCGTTACACCATCTTCACCTTCACCGAAAACCCCACGCCGTGAGTTTTTAACTTGTGGGTGTTTTTTAAGATGTGAGCGTACTGCATTTTTTAAAACACCAGTTCCTTTGCCATGAATTATTGTAACAATTGAGACACCACTTAAGAAAGCATTGTCAAGAAAAGAATCAACCTCATACACGCCTTCATCAGATGCATATCCTCTAATATCGAGTTCCATACCAGCCCTTCTAGTCATTTTGCTCTCAATTGATTTGGTTACATTATTAGATTTTTTTATTTTAGAGTTATTAAATGTTACCTTTTCCTTTTCAACTAATCTAAGCTTATTGGCGTTAATCTTAGTCCTCATAATCCCAACCTGAACAAAGCAAATATTATTGGCATCTGGTGTTGAAATTAAAATTCCTTTTTTCTGTGTGTCAGAGATTAACACATTGTCACCCTTTTCATATGGTCTCGGTGGTTGATAACTTTCTGAAACATCTGAAACAGGATTTGCATCCTTATATAATTGGTTTAGCTTAGATTTTTGGATTCTTTTTGCATCATTAGCAAGCTTTGAAAACTCTTCGTTGTTTTTTTTCTTCTTAATTTTATCGAGCTCATCAAGGAGGTTTTCTGATTCCCTAGTAACCCTATTAACTATACGTGTTGCTTCATCTCTTGCCTTTTGAATTTCTACTTCCCTATCATTAAACAATTTTTCTCGTTCAAATTCAAGTTCACTTTTTAAAATCTCAATTTCTTTTCGAGTTTGGGCTAATGTCTTATTATTATCCTCAAGCTCAATTCTTGCCTTCTCAAGATTATCAATTATAGATTCAAAGCTTTTGTTGTCCTCTGAAATTAAATTTTGCGCATATAAAATAATATCTTGCGGAATTCCTAAGCTTTCGGAAATAGCAAAAGCGTTTGATTTCCCAGGAGAACCTATTATAAGCTTGTAGGTTGGCTTTAAAGTTGTTACATCAAATTCACAGGAGGCATTTTCAACCCCAGCTGTATCAAGTGCAAACATTTTAAGCTCTTG
Source organism: Clostridiales bacterium (assembly GCA_012800685.1). Classification (GTDB taxonomy): domain Bacteria; phylum Bacillota; class Clostridia; order Oscillospirales; family Ruminococcaceae; genus JAAZZIT01. The sequence goes on along the minus strand of JAAZIT010000095.1, from coordinate 4,406 downwards.
ATAATGGGTAGTTGTAACAACTCTTGCACCCTTTTCCCTAAGCTTATTAATAATAGATATAGCTAATGCAGCACCTTCAATTGGATCTGTTCCAGAGCCTAACTCGTCAAGTAATACTAAACAATTTGAATCTGCAACGTCCAAAATCTCAATAACCCTAGTCATATGTGAGGAAAAGGTTGACAGGCTTTGTTCAATTGACTGATTATCTCCAATATCGACAAGAATATTTTTAAAAATAGATATTTGGCTTTCATCTGAAACTGGTATTAGCATTCCGCACATGGTCATAGCAGTTAAAAGACCTACCGTTTTTAGGATAACAGTTTTACCACCAGTATTTGGTCCAGTTATTATTAAGGAATCATAGTTAGTGCCTAATTCAAAGCTTATTGGAACAACAGTTTCTTTTGAGATTAAAGGGTGGCGAGCTTTTTTTAGTATAACAACACCGTCCTGAGTAATTTCAGGAGTTGTCGCATTCATTTTAGCAGCTAAATTTGCTTTTGCAAAATACAAGTTTAGCTCAATAGCTGCTTTTAGACTTGACAATAGCGTGTCCTTAATTGCAGCACAATCGGCGGAAAATTCAGACAAGATACGCTGTATTTCGTCCTGTTCTCTTCCCTTTAATATTCTTATTTCATTATTAGCTTCAACTACTGCAACAGGTTCAATAAATAGTGTTGCACCACTTGCAGATGTGTCATGTACTAAGCCAGAAACGTTATTTTTGTGTTCGGTTTTTACTGGAACAACATATCTCCCGTCTCTAACTGTGACAATTGCATCTTGAAGGTACCTTTGAGTAGAAGTAGATTTAATCATTCTGTCAAGAGTATCACGAATCCTGAGCCCAGCTTGAGCAATTTTAGTCCTAATTGATGATAATTCGGCACTAGCCTCATCTGAGAGTTCCTCATCGCTAATAATTGCAATGTTAAGCTTGTTTTCTAAAAACTTATTTGGAAAGAGGCTCTGAAAAAGATAATCCAGTTTTGTTTCAGGAATAATTTCATTAAACTGAGTATACCACTCATACAAAACTCTAGTTTGATTTAGAACTCGTTTAATTTCAATAAGCTCACCAAGGGTTAGTACTGATCCTGAATCTGCACGATTGAGGGCAGAAGTTATATCCTTAAAATTAGTAAATGACGGAGTTGCATATTTAACAGATAATGTAAAGGCTTCTTCTGTTTTACTAATTTCAGATTTGACAAATTCGAGGTCGTTAGAAGGCTCTAAATTAAGGGCTTTATCCTTTGACGCTTCATTAGAACAGTGTTCTGAAAGCATACCAAGAATTTTATGTAATTCTAACGCTTCATAATATTTATTATTCATTTTAAATAATCTCCTTTCATAGAAGATGTTAATTATTGTTATAGTCGATAAATACGAAAATAAAGCTTAAAAGCATAAAACTTTTAAACTTTAGTCTCTATATAATTATATATTTTCGTAAAATTCTAATGATTTAAAATATCTGCTTAGTTGAATTTTGAGATATTTTTCTGATACAAGTGAGACTTTTTTCTGGTATTTTTCAGTTATTTTAAAATTAAAAATCTTATTAAAATCACTTAAGCATATGTATCTAATAATATGGAGCATTGTTTTGTCTAAAGGTAGTGATTTAGCTAGCTCATCACCAGTAAGACAATTTTCACAAATTAAATTGCCCTCGTATAAATTAAAATACATTTTATCAGACGAAGATAAATAACATTCCTTGCAGCCAATAAGTTGTGGCATTAGTCCAATTTCGCAAGCAAGTCTTAGCTCAAAAATAACTTTAAGTTGCTCAATATCTCTTTCATCGCCATTAAGATAATGCAATGTGTTTAAAAAAAGTCTAAGTATTATATTTGCAGGTTCTTCTGGCGGAGTTGTATATCTAAGTAAATCAGAAAGATATGCAACTAACGACAACTTTTTAATATCAAATCTAATATTGTAAAAAGTGTTTATTACTTGAGAGCTATTTAAATAATAGCCTCGTTGTGTTTTATTTATACAAAGCTTTGAATAGGTATAAAGTTGAGTTCCGGCTGTGTTAGAACCTGTTATCTTTCTAGCTCCCTTTGCCGACACCTCTATTATGCCTAAAGTGTCTGATAAAATTTCAATGTACTTATCATTTTCACCGACAGGTCGCTCACGAATAATAATTGCATTTGTAGTAATTAACATATTCGCACTCGACCCCTTCTCAAAACTCTACTCTTTTATTTTAAATTTCAATTTGTAATTTAAATAATCAATAATTTTGCCAGTCTTTAAAAAAACGTTCCATAAATCATTCATAATATTAACCCTCCATAATATTATAATTATCATATATCATAAAATTATAAGAGGTAATTTTTACTTTACAGACAACCCAAAATTTTTAATTAAACCTTCCCTATTACGCCAGCCTTCTTTAACTTTAACCCAGCATTGTAAATTTACTTTTATTTGAAAAAATTCTTCAAGCTCAACTCTGGCTTCACTGGCAATTTTCTTTAACATACTTCCATTTTTACCAATAACCATTCCCTTATGGGACTCTCTTTCGCAAAAAATGGTTGCCGTTACATCCATAATTGCTTCACCATTTCGATTTTCACGTTCCTTAAGCTCTTCAATAGCAACTGCAATACCATGAGGTATTTCCTCATTTAAATTGTTAAGCGCTTTTTCACGAATAAATTCTGCCATAATAACCTTTTCAGGCTGGTCTGTTAGAGTGTCATCAGGAAAGAAATGTGGTCCTTCAACTGCATACTTATCAATTGTACTCATAATTAATTCAAGACCATCATTATTAATAACACTAATAGGAATTACCTCGTCAAAATCACACAGAGTTGAATATGACGTTATAACAGACATTAACTCTTCCTTATTAGATATCAAATCGATTTTATTTATAACCAAAACAAGCTTTGAATTAGCTTTTGACAAATTTTCAGCTAAATTACGCTCATTTTCGGAAATTTTTCTTGTGCAGTCAACGATTAACAACACAACCTCGCCATCACCAATTGAATTGGAGACAGCTTTATTCATATGTGCTGATAATTTTGTTTTAGCTTTATGAAAACCAGGAGTATCCATAAAAACATATTGAGATTCATCCTTAGTTATTACCCCAGTTATTTTTGTCCTCGTTGTTTGAGGCTTCGAGCTAACTGCTGCAATTTTTTCTCCAACTAATGCATTTAAAAGTGAGGACTTCCCTACATTAGGTTTTCCAACAATTGATATAAAGGCATTTTTACTTATATTGGTCATTCTTGTAACCTTTCTTTCTCGCATATAATTTATTCGGCAAAAAAATTATTATTAGCCAAACAGCTAGTGTTGCCAAAAGCAAACAAATTAGTAGTGGCTTGTCCAAATAGCATTTAACTATATTTTGGATTTTTTCTAAATCCCAAAACAAAAAGACACCTACTATTACAGAAACTAGAGCTGAAACACTTACGGCACCAGCGGCAATATCCTTAATCGTACCGGCAAGCCTATTATATTCTGGTGAAGTTAAATCAATGATATATTCAATAGCAGTATTTAACATTTCAGTAACTATAACAAATCCAACAACAATAGCCAGCAGTGATTTTTGTTGGATTGAAAAATTATAGAATGATGAGAACCATATAACATAGAAAATCACAGAAAGGTGAATTCTAAAATTTCTTTCTGTTTTTATGCAGCTTATTATTCCTTTTATCGCATATTTAAAGCTTTTAACAAGCGGTATGTTTATCTTATTCATTTTCATTCACAAAACTAGTTTCACGTGAATACCCTAATTTTTCTAAAATACTTTCTTCTTTTTCACGCATGATTACTTCGCCTAAGCTGTTATCAACATGGTCATAGCCTAGGAGATGAAGCATCGAATGTACTGTAAGAAATCCCATTTCTCTTTCAAGGGAATGCCCATATATCTCCGCCTGATGTGTAGCTGTTTCTAAAGAAATAACTATATCACCAAGCATATAAGCGTTTGTTTCATTATTAAGATCATACTTTCCGTCTTCACCTAATGGAAATGACAAAACATCTGTCGAACTATCGATATCACGATATTCTCTATTAAGATCATTAATACTTTTGTCATCAACAAACGACACGCTTATTTCAGCATTTCCTTTAAAGTTTTCCTCGTTCAAAACAGCTGAACAGCATTTTCTTATAAGCAATCTAATCCCAGTTGGTATTTTTATCTTTTTTTGGTTATTAGTTATTAAAACTTTTACCTTCCCCATTATTTTTCAATCCTTTCATTAGCTTTAGAATTTTTTTCATATGCCCGAATAATATCTTGAACTAATTTATGTCGGACAACATCCTTTTCAGAAAATCTATTTATTGCAATATCATCAATATTTTTTAATATTCTAGTTACT
>JAAZIT010000094.1 GCA_012800685.1 Clostridiales bacterium | reverse complement strand
CTCATCTTCAACTATTGAAAAAAACCCTCTTCTAGTTATCAATTTATCAGCAGTCAAAAAATATCATTTACCAGATATTTTTTGACTGCTGATAAATTGATAACTAGAAGAGGGTTTTTTTCAATAGTTGAAGATGAGTGTGACTTGTACAAGATAACTGATAAAAAGCTAAGACTACCATTTTTTCAAAGACTTTTTAAGTGTGGGACAGTTATTATTCATGTAAAAGATGCTGACACACCGATTAAAGAAATAACAGCTGTTAAGAACCCAAGAATGGTACTTAATTTAGTTGACAAGTATTTAAATATTCAAAGAGACAAGTACAATATTCGTGGTAGAGATATGATGGATATGCATTCGGATAATTGTAATTTTGATGTAAAGTAGTTAGTAATTATTAAATAATAAGATAAAACCCTAGCTTTTCAATATGGCTGGGGTTTTTAAAATTTAAAAAGAATTTTAACAGGAGGAGCTATGTTAGAGTATAGTTGTTTTCAAGAACTAACTTCGAGTTGGGAGTATTTAAAAGAGACTAAGCTTCCTATATTCATATACGGAATGGGGGATGGCTGCTTAAAGCTTTTAGACCAATTTAAAAAATATGATATAAAAGAAACTGGGATTTTTGCAAGTGATGAATTTGTCAGAGGACATTCTTTTGTGGGACATTTGGTGAAAACCTATGCCCAAGTTCAAGAGGAATTTAAGGAATTTGTAATTGTTCTAGCCTTTGGAGCAGGGTATCCAGCACTTATAGAAAGAATTGATTTTTTAGCAACCAAGCATAGGCTTTTAGTACCAGATACAGCAGTAGTTGGTATTGGAGATCCATTTACTAAAGAATATCTTAAGGGAAATTTTGAAAAAGCCAAAAAGGTATATAATTTGTTAGCTGATGATTTTTCTAAAAAAGTTTTTCAAAATCTAATTTCATATAAAATAACTGGCGATATTAAATATTTAAGAGAAGTTACGACCGACCCTGATGAAGCGTATAACAACATATTAATGCTCGAAAAAGACAGTACATATGTTGATTTAGGTGCTTATAATGGGGACACTGTTAGAGAATTTCTAAGCTATACAAATGGAAGCTATAAAGAAATATACGCTGTTGAGCCAAACAAAAGAAATTTTAGAAAGCTCTCTGAAGCAACTGGAGATTTAAAAAACTGCTTTTGTATAAATGGAGTGGCTTGGAGTAGCTCCGGTGAAATACTGTTTTCCAAAGAGGGGGGACGTATGGCGAGAGTTGATGAAAAGGGGGTTTTAACAGCCTGTGTTTCTGTTGATGATGTTTTAAATGATAAAAAACCTGATTACATTAAATATGACGTTGAGGGTGCCGAAAAACAAGCTGTTCAAGGCTCAGAGAAAACTATTTCGGAATTTAGTCCAAAGCTTTGCGTGGCACTTTACCATAGGCTTGAGGACCTGTTCGACCTGCCTCTCCAAATAAATGAGATTAACTCAAATTATAAGTTTTATATTAGACATTATCCTTATTATCCGGCTTGGGAGACTAATTTGTTTTGCGTTTAAAATGCCTAAATTTAGTTAATATTTTTAAAAATATCAATTACAATATTAAACCACGTTAGTTAAATATAACTATATGTTAAAATTAAATATTTGATTGATTTTTTTACTGTCGTGTGATATAATTAACGTGTATGTATATAGAAATTTTAACCAGTGTAGAACCTTTAAAAGAAAGGATGTTGAGTATGATTCAGAATGCGCCACAGATAAGCGGGACTCTTCGGAAATTTGCACTTCGTGTGCCTGAAAACATTTCTAATTGTAGTGGCATTAGAATTTTCGGAAAGCTTATTAAATCCATAATTTTTTCAACTGACTTAAGTATTATAAAAAATAGTAATGCTGACGCAATTATGGCTGTTTATCCCTTTACTCCTCAACCGATAATCACACAAGCTTTAATGCTTGCAGCTGACATTCCAGTTTTTGCTGGGGTTGGTGGTGGATTAACTCAAGGAAAGAGAGTTTTGAACCTTGCACAGTTTGCTGAAATGCAAGGCGCTATGGGCGTTGTAGTTAATGCACCGACAAGCAATAATGTTGTGAGAAGTCTTTCAAATAGAGTGGATGTTCCAGTTATTGTTACTGTAGTAAATGAAGAATTTGATTTTCAAAAGAGAATTGATAATGGCGCTGCTATTTTTAACGTTTCTGCTGGTTCAAAAACTCCAGAGCTTGTTGAGAAGATTAGAATATTACATCCTGAATTTCCAATAATTGCTACAGGTGGACCTACGTTGGATTCAATTGATAAAACTATTGAGGCAGGGGCAAATTCAATTACTTGGACACCACCGTCTAATAGCGAGATTTTTAGAGATATCATGTCTGCTTATAGGGAAGGAAAACCTCACCCTTAATAAAATGGTCTTTAATAGGCTAGGATACATATGGAAATATGAAAGGCGAAAACATGAAAAATGTGAATAGGTGGATTGTTGTTGCAATTATTCTAAATTTAATAACGATTATTGGGATCGTACTAGTCGTGTGGTTTGATAAGCCATATGTAGTAGCAATTGTTCCAGCAGTGCCAACTTTAGTACTCGATTTTGTGGTAAAAAGTAAATTCAAAAATGATAAAATGAATAAATAGGTGTATATACAAATGAATAATGTATAATTATTCATCAAAAACGTGGTTTATACAAAATAAATGCAAATAACTGCATAAACCTATTGACAAACTCGTATATTTGTGTATAATATAGATTATGCTAAGGCGTATGTTAGTTTGGTAGTATGTTAGTATATTAGAAAATACGTATGACGCTATAGTGTATATTCATACACTGAATATAAATAAAATTTAATTATTTGTTTGAAGAACCATTTTAGTGGCTAGCTTCAAACGTTAAGCTAAGATGTTAATAATTGGTATAATTTGACGTTAGTGGTAATTTAGCTGTTGAGGGATGGGCTTGTTGCCATATTTTCAGATTGGTTAATGCTAATTAGTTTAACATGGGCTTGCAGAAAGGAATGAATATAATTATGGCAAAGGAAATCAAAAAGGTTGTTTTAGCTTATTCAGGGGGACTTGATACCTCTATTATTATTCCTTGGTTGAAAGAAAACTATAACAATTGTGAAGTTGTTGCGGTTTCTGGAGACGTTGGACAGGGAACAGAGCTTGATGGACTAGAAGAAAAGGCGCTTAAAACAGGTGCTTCAAAGCTTTATATTGAACATCTAACAGAAGAATTTATTACAGATTATGTTTTCCCAACAGTTCAAGCTGGTGCTATTTATGAAAACAGATATATGCTAGGAACTTCTTTCGCAAGACCTATTATTGGTAAGAGAATTGCTGAGATTGCACTTGAAGAGGGTGCTGACGCTATTTGTCATGGTTGTACTGGTAAGGGTAATGATCAAGTTAGATTTGAGCTTGCTATTAAAGCATTTGCTCCTGATATGGAAATTATTGCACCTTGGAGAACTTGGGATATCAAGTCAAGAGATGAAGAAATCGAGTACGCTGAGGCACACAACATTCCTTTAAAAATTAATAGAGAAACAAATTATTCAAAGGACAAAAATATTTGGCACCTATCACATGAGGGACTTGATCTTGAAGACCCTGCTAACGAGCCAACTTATAATAAAGAAGGCTTCTTAGAAATGGGTGTTTCACCAGAAATGGCTCCTGATAAGGCAACCTACCTAACAATTCATTTTGAAAAGGGTGTTCCTACATCAATTGATGGTGTTGAGCTTGGTGCTATTGAGCTAGTTGAAAAGCTTAATGAGCTAGGTGGCGCAAACGGAATTGGGCTTGCTGATTTAGTTGAAAACCGTCTCGTTGGAATGAAATCAAGAGGCGTTTATGAAACTCCAGGTGGAGCTATTTTATACCACGCACATGAAGTTCTTGAAACAATTACACTTGATAAAGAAACAGCAAGAGTTAAGCAGTATCTTGGAATTAAGTTTGCTGACATAGTTTATAATGGACAGTGGTACACGCCACTTCGTGAAGCAATGAGTGCATTTGTTACTGAAACACAAAAAACTGTTACTGGTGATGTAAAGCTAAAGTTATATAAGGGCAACATCATTAACGCTGGCGTAACTTCACCATATACCCTATATGATGAAGAAGTGGCTACTTTTGATGAGGACGATGTTTATGATCAGTCTGATTCAGCAGGATTTATCAATTTGTTTGGACTTCCTATTAAAGTAAAAGCTAAGCTAGATCAAAAGAGAAAAAACAAATAATTAAGTTTAATAGGAGGGCAGTGTCATGGATGATAAGATTATTTATGATAATAATTTAGATAAAAAAGTTGAAATCACATATGATAGTTTACCTAACTCGGTTTTTGAGGACGTAAACCTAGGAAATGCTACTTTTGATAACGTAAATTTAAAAGAAAGTAAATTTGATGACGTGAACATGGATAATGTTATATTTAATAACATTACTATGGGTGACTCTGAATTTACTGATATTTATATGGTTAAAGCTAATTTTCTTGGAGTAAATCTAAGTGATTCAAGATTCGGCTGCTCTATCATGAGCAATATCGAGTTTAAAAATCCCGATTTAAAGAATTCAAGCTTTGTAAATTGTGATATGACAAATGTTGAGATCAACGATTGTAAAATCGAGGGTCTAAAAATTAACGGCATAGATGTATCTAAGTTGATTGAACAGTATGAAATTGAAAATAACAAGTAAAAGCAAAATTTATTAAAAATTAGGGCAGAGCAGTTTATATTTAAAAACTGTTTTGCCCCTACATTTTTAAATATAGCATTTAGATAATTAATTAAACTAAGCACTAAGAAGTGTAACTTAAGGAGAAAAACTATGGCATCAAAAATGTGGGCAGGAAGATTTTCAAAGGAAGTTGACGAAAAGGTTAACGATTTTAATTCGTCAATTTCCTTTGATGCGAGAATGTATAGACATGATATTCAAGGCTCAATTGCACACGCAACTATGTTAGGTGAGTGTGGTATTATTGATATTTCAGAAAGCAAATCTATTATTGAAGGACTAAAGAAAATTCTTTTAGACATTGATAATGGTGATTTGCATTTTGATCCAAACGCTGAGGATATACATATGTTTATTGAAGAAGAGCTTACCCAAAGACTCGGTTCAGCGGGTAAAAGACTTCACACTGCACGAAGCAGAAACGATCAAGTTGCTCTTGACATCAGACTTTATTTAAGAGATGAAGTTAAAGAGATTATTGGCTTAGTTGATGAGCTAATTGAGACTATTGTCGTTCTCGCAGAAAAAAATCTTACTACAGTTATGCCTGGTTATACACATTTACAAAGAGCACAGCCAATAACCTTTGCACATCATGTAATGGCTTATGCTCAAATGCTTTTGAGAGATAAGGGAAGACTAGTTGACACGGCTAAGAGAATGAACGCTTTGCCACTAGGAAGCTGTGCTTTAGCTGGAACAACATATCCTATTGATAGAGAGCTTGTTAAAGACATTTTAGGCTTTGATGAGGTAATGCTAAACTCACTTGATGGTGTTTCAGATAGAGATTTTTGTATTGAACTTGCATCTGCAATTTCAATTTTAATGATGCACCTTTCAAGATTTTCAGAAGAAATTGTTTTGTGGTGTTCGTGGGAATTTAAATTTATTGAACTTGATGACGCATATGCAACAGGATCATCAATAATGCCACAAAAGAAAAATCCTGATATAACTGAACTAATAAGAGGAAAAACAGGAAGAGTTTATGGGGATTTAAATACACTTTTAACAATGATGAAGGGACTCTCCCTTGCTTACAATAAAGATATGCAAGAGGATAAAGAGGCTATATTTGACTCAGTTGATACTGTAAAGCTTTGTTTGTCAACTTTTATCCCAATGCTTTCAACAATGAATGTCAATGCTGAAAACATGAGAAATGCTGCTGCAAAAGGCTTTATCAATGCAACGGATTGTGCAGATTATCTTGTTAAAAAGGGACTTCCATTTAGAGACGCTTATAAAATTACAGGGACTTTAGTTGCTGTATGTATTGAAAAAGGTTTAATTCTTGAAAATCTTCCGATTGATGAATATAAGAAACAAAGTGATATATTTGATAGTGATGTTTATGAAGCAATAAGCCTTGATACTTGTGTTATGCAAAGAAAATCTCAAGGTGGACCTGCTCCAGAATCTGTTATGGAACAGATTAAATACGTAAAGGAAAAGCTTAATGGATAATTATAAATGGTACACGAGCTGTCACGCAAAGGCTGGAATACTTTTAGCTTTATGGCTTTTGGTGTTCGGTGGTGGACTTTTTCTAGTGGGAGATGTACTTAAAAATATAGGACTTTTCTTTATTTTGTATAATGTATTATATCCAATTGCAAATGTGGTAGCCTGTGGAGTATTTACAAGAAAATATGGTCTTGTTTTGTGGTTGCCAATTATTATGATAACACTATCTGTAATTGCGTTTATCTTTACTGATTTAATGAGATATGCTTTGCCTAATGTTATTGTAACAACTATTATAACCGTGTTTTTTAGCTGTGGAATTGCAAGTGCACTTCATGGTAAAAGGATTAAGGAAGTAAAGCCACAAAAGACAAATAACTATAAAAATATTATAGACGATGAAAAATAATTTCTAATCCGCACTCTAAAACGAAAGGTGAATTTAATGAAAACTAAAGTATATATAGACGGAAAAGAGGGTACAACGGGTCTTAAAATCTTTGAGAGATTTAAGGATAGAGAGGACCTCGAGATACTTTTAATTGATGAAGATAAGCGAAAGGACTCTGATGAGAGGGCTAAGCTTATTAACAAATCTGATTATACATTTTTGTGCCTACCGGATGCTGCTGCAATAGAAGCGGTTTCTCTTTGTACAAATCCAAATGTAAGGATTATTGATGCCTCCACTGCTCATAGAACTAACCCTAATTGGACTTATGGTTTTCCGGAGCTTTCTCCTAAACACCGTGAAGCTATAAAGACATCTAAAAGGGTTGCTAATCCTGGTTGCTATGCTAGTGGATTTATTGCGTGTGTTTATCCTTTAATTAAGGCAGGAGTTCTTCCAGAGGATTATCCTCTTACAAGCCATGCTGTTTCAGGCTATAGCGGAGCAGGAAAACAACTAATTTCTGTTATGGAAAGTGAAGATAAGCCGTTTGAGTGTTATTCACCACGACAATACGCTCTAGGTCAAGCACATAAACATCTTCCGGAAATGCAGGCAATTTGTGGGCTTAAGTATAAGCCAATGTTTAACCCAATTGTTGATGATTACTTTAGTGGAATGGTTGTTTCAGTACCACTTGTAACAAGGGCATTAACTAAAAAATATACTCCTAGTGAGATTCATAAGATTATTGCTGACCATTATTTAGGACAAAATTTTGTAACTGTTGCAGAGCTTGGTGGAACTAAAACCCTGCCAGATGGTTTTTTGGCTGCAAATACATTGGCTGGAACAAATAATATGGAGATTTTTATTTGTGGAAATGACGACCAAATTTTAGTCGCATCACGTTTAGATAATCTAGGAAAAGGTGCAAGTGGTGCAGCTGTCCAGTGCATGAATATTATGATGGGAATTGATGAGAGGACAGGCTTATAAAACTAATTTAAGGGGTAAAAAAGACGTCCCTAAAACACATTGATAAATGTAATATTAAATATGATGTTGTTGAAGAAATTAAAGAGATAATTGAATACAAAGGAAAATAATTTATATAAACAAAGAGGTAGTAAAATGGATAAATATAAAATTATAGAGGGTGGAGTTTGTGCTGCAAAAGGATTTTTAGCTTCCGGAGTATACTGTGGAATTAAAAAATCAATAATACCTAATGGAAATGAAAGCCCTGTTTCTAATAAAAAAAATGATATAGGAATGATTGTTGCAGAAAATCTTTGCAACACAGCTTGTGTTTATACACAAAATAAGGTTAAGGGTGCACCAATTTTGGTGACAAAGAAAAACCTTGAGATAACTGGTGGAAAATCAAAGGCAGTTATTGTTAACTCAAAAAACGCTAATACTTGTAATCCTGATGGTGAAGAAAAAGCAAAGAAAATGTGCCAGCTTACTGCAAACGCTTTAGGAATTAAACCTGAGGAGGTTATTGTTGCTTCAACAGGAGTTATAGGTCAAGTTCTTCCAATTGAGCCTATAGAAGAGGGAATACCAAGGCTTGTTGAAAAGCTAGGAAAAAATAATCTTGAAGTGGCAACTGCAATTATGACAACTGATACATTTTCAAAGGAATATGCTGTTGAGTTTGAAATCGGTGGAAATCTTTGCAAAATTGGTGGTATGGCTAAGGGAAGTGGAATGATTCACCCAAACATGGCTACTACACTAAACTTTTTAACTACAGACTGTGCTATTTCAATTAAAATGCTTCAAAAGGCACTAAATGAAATTGTTAAAATAACATATAACTGCTTGTCAGTTGATGGGGATACTTCAACAAATGATATGGTTTCAATTATGTCATCTGGTATGGCTGGAAATGATGAAATTGTTGAAGAAAATAAAGACTATGAAATATTTAAAGATGCACTTTATCAGGTTATGAAAAACTTAACAATAATGCTTGCAAAGGACGGCGAGGGCGCAACTAAGCTTCTTACCTGTAAATGTTTTAATGCACCAAGCCTTGATACTGGAATTGTTGTTGCAAAAAGCGTAATTTGTTCACCTCTAGTTAAGTGTGCAATGTATGGCGCTGATGCAAATTTCGGACGTATACTTTGTGCAATTGGCTATTCGGAGGCAGAATTAGATGTTACAAAAATTGATATATCCCTAGTTTCAAAGGCTGGAGAAATTCAGGTTTGTAAGGATGGTTGTGGAGTTGAATTTTCTGAAGAGCTTGCCAAAAAGGTTTTAAGCGAGGATGAGATTGAAATTCTTGTTAACCTAAATCAAGGTGGCTCTAAAGCCTGTGCATGGGGCTGCGACTTAACATATGATTATGTTAAAATAAACGGCGATTATAGAAGCTAAGCTTAATTAATGCAAAGAATAGTAAAGAGTAAGGTTTAAATTTATAGCTGTATATTACAAGATAAAGGAGTTTATAAAAATGGAAATATCAAAAGCACTTCGTTCACAGGTGATAATTGATGCACTTCCTTATTTGCAAAAATACAATGATAAGATTGTTGTAGTTAAATATGGTGGAAATGCAATGACAAACGAAGATCTTAAGGATTGTGTAATGTCTGATATTGTACTGCTTAATGCGGTAGGAATTAAGGTTGTTTTGGTTCATGGTGGTGGACCTGAAATAAATCAAATGCTTAAGCGTGTTGGAATTGAAAGTAAGTTTATAAACGGCTTGAGATATACAGATGAAGATACAATTCAAATAGTTCAAATGGTTTTGGCTGGTAAGGTTAATAAAGAGCTTGTGTCTCATCTTCAAAATCACGGGGGAAAGGCACTTGGTCTTTGTGGAACAGATGGAGAAATGATTATTGCGGAAAAAATGCAAGGCGAAGTGGATTTGGGATTTGTTGGAGAAATTAAAAGAGTTACAACCAAGCCAATTATAGATGCAATAAATAATGGATATGTTCCTATTATAGCAACTCTCGGTACAGGCGAAGACGGTCAAACCTATAATATAAACGCTGATACCGCCGCCGCAAGAATTGCCTCATGCCTAAGAGCTGAAAATCTTATTCTGATGACAGATATAGCAGGACTTTTGGAGGATAAGGACGACGATTCAACGCTTATTCCAGCGGTTAGTATTAGTGATGTTCCATACTTAAAAAAGTCTGGAATTATAAGTGGTGGAATGATTCCTAAAATTGACTGTTGCGTTGAAGCTGTGAGACGTGGAGTTAAGAAAACTTCAATTATTGATGGAAGAGTACCTCATTCAATTTTAATTGAGCTTTTAACAGATGATGGTGCCGGAACACAGTTTATGTAAAGACAATAGATTTTGGAGATGATGACGGTGATAGTTTTAGTATTTTATTTAGCTTTAGTAATTATGCTAATCCTTGATATTTCTAAAAAAGTGCCACTTAATAATAGATTAGGAGTATTTATTGGCGTTTGTGTAATACCACATAGTTTTTTACTGGTGTATAGCGTTTTAAAAATTCTTAATTTTAACTCTACACTAAAAGTGGTTGCAGTAACGGTGCCAATGGTCTTTATAATTTTATACTGGCTCATAAAAATAGCCATAAAACCTTATAAAGAAAAGATGAATGTTAATCTTAGAGTTAGGGCAATGTATGGTGGAAAAATACTGCTAACGGCACTATTCTATTCTCTTATGGTTCAGATAGTTTTTTACATAATTGCATATAAAACAGGCTTTTGGAATTTGCCAAAATGGCTTATAATAACTGATACTGTGGTTTCACAGGTGCTGATTATTTCTTATTTGCTAAATGGTATAATTAGAGTTATAGCACTTTGTTACCGATTAAATATTGTTAAACGAGTTTTATTTATAATGCTTTTGTGGGTGCCAATAGTTAATCTTTTCATTTTAAGAAGTTTAATAAAGACTGCTAAAGAAGAGTATGATTATGAGACAACTAAAAAAGCCTTTGACGACCAAAGAATTGAATCGCAGGTTTGTCAAACCAAATACCCACTTATGTTAGTTCATGGAATTGGCTTTAAGGATTGGCGATATTTTAACTATTGGGGACGAATACCTAAAGAGCTAAAGAAAAATGGTGGGGCTGTTTATTACGGCAATCAAGATGCTTGTGGAACGGTTGCTTATAATTCGGAAATGATTAAAAGAAGAATTTTAGAAATTGTAGAAGAAACTGGCTGTGAAAAGGTTAATATAATTGCACACTCAAAGGGTGGACTAGATGCAAGATATGCTATTTCAAAGCTAGGGATTTCTCAAAATGTTGCTTCACTTACAACAATGGGAGTTCCTCATAGAGGCTCTGGATTTGCTGATGTAGGACTAAAGCTGCCAGATAAATTAGTTAGAATAATTACAAACTTTTTGGATAAAAGATTTAGACAAATGGGCGATAGTAATAGTGATGCTTATACAGCTATTCACCAGTTTACTTCTGATTATTCAGAGGAATTTAATAGAGATGTGCCTGATGCAGATGGCGTTTATTATCAAAGCTATGCAAGCGTAATGCGTGGAATGTTTAGCTTTGGAATACTTGCGATTCCATATCTTTGTACTAAGAAGTTTGGGAAAAATGATGGACTTGTTACCATTGAATCAGCAAAATGGGGAAATTTTAGAGGTACTTTTGAAAGCAAGCATTACAGAGGTATTTCTCATGGTGATTTAATAGATTTAAAACGTGATGATTATAAGGGCTTTGATCCTCGTGAAACATATGTTAATATTGTTTCAGAGCTTAAGGAAATGGGCTATTAATTTATAAAATGGAGATGTATATATGAAAACTATTGAAAAGTTTAATAAACATATTATTCCGTCATATGGACGGTATCCTCTTGTGTCAGAAGAGGGGAAAAATTCTAAGTCTATCGCAGAAGACGGAAAAGAATATATTGATTTTGGTTCAGGCATTGGAACAAATTCATTAGGATATTGTGATGAAGAATGGGTTAATGCTGTGTGTAACCAAGTAAAAAAAATCCAACACACCTCAAACTATTATTATACAAAGGTTCAAGCTGATTTTGCAGCAAAGCTTTGCGAAATGACTGGATATAGCAAAATGTTTTTTGGAAACTCTGGTGCTGAGGCTAATGAATGTGCGATTAAGCTTGCTAGAAAATATAGCTTTGATAAGTATGGAAAGGGTAGACATAATATAATTACCCTTGTTAATAGCTTTCACGGAAGAACACTTTGTACTCTTTCGGCAACAGGACAAGAGGCTTTGCATAACTACTTTTTCCCATTTGTTGAGGGATTTGTGAATGTTGAGGCTAATAACATTCAAGATTTGTTAGATAAGCTTGACGATACAGTTTGTGGAGTTATGATTGAGTTTGTTCAGGGTGAGGGTGGAGTTATCCCACTTGATAAAGCTTTTGTTGATGAGATTTTTAAGGAATGTAAGAAGAAAGATATTTTGGTTATCGCTGATGAGGTTCAAACTGGTGCGGGAAGAACAGGAAAATTATTGACTAGTGAAGCTTATGGTGTTATGCCTGATGTAACCACTATGGCAAAGGGCGTTGCAGGGGGTATTCCAATTGGAATTTGTTTAGCAAATGAAGAATGCTGCGACGTGTTGACTGCTGGAACACATGGCTCAACCTTTGG
>JAAZIT010000093.1 GCA_012800685.1 Clostridiales bacterium | reverse complement strand
AGCAACATTTACACCAAGTCAGGTTGATTTATATAATACTGTAGACTTGCTATTAAATGTAGAAGTATATAAAGATATAGATACAACTAAGCTTGAAAAAATGATTGATGAGGCACTGGAAATTATTGATAATCTAAAAGAAACAGATATCGGCAACGGCAATGGTCAATATCCAAAAACAAAAGTTGATTACTTGAAGAAGGAAATTGAAAATGCTAAAAGCGTATTAGAAAATACTGCTTCCTCCCAATTAGAAATTGACAAAGTCATTGAAAACTTGTCATCAGCAATATCATTACTTAAAAATTCAAAAACAGCTATAGATTTCACAAGCATAAATAAATTGATTGAATATTGTGAGAAATTAACTGTTTCTGATGATTACAGTAATGAAAGCTGGAGCAATTTACAGGAAGTATTGAACTCAGCTAAATCTGTTATATTAAAAGAAAATGTAACACAATCAGAAGTTGATGCTGCTGAAAAAGAGCTTAAATCAGCACTTAACAAGCTTACTACAAAGAATCCACAAACTGGCGATAATCTAAAATCATGGATTCCAATTAGTTTGGTTGTTTTAATGTGCCTAAGCCTTGCCATGGGAACTAAGGCGAAAAAATCTAGGAAAAGAAACTAATAATCAAATATATGTGCAAACATAGTTATAGGGTAGTAGAATTAACTTTCTACTACCCTATTTTTTAGTTTTAAGACATTTCCACAATTTTGAACAGTTTATATGATATAAATATCAGAAAATAAATTACTAATATAATTTTTCTAATCATATTAAATACTTCTAAACAATCTTACACTTTAAGCCTAGTATAAAAAAAGCCCTTGACTTATTAAAAGTCAAGGGCTTAAATTTATTACTTGTTATTTGATTTATGCTAAATTAGAAATAACTAATTATGCTCTTGAAGCTTCCTCAACAGCAACAGCACAAGCAACAGTAGCTCCAACCATTGGGTTGTTACCCATACCGATAAGTCCCATCATTTCAACGTGAGCAGGAACAGATGAAGAACCAGCAAATTGAGCGTCACTATGCATTCTTCCCATAGTGTCAGTCATACCATATGAAGCAGGACCAGAACCCATATTATCTGGGTGAAGAGTACGTCCTGTACCACCGCCAGAAGCAACTGAAAAGTATTTCTTGCCCTTTTCTATACGTTCCTTCTTATATGTACCTGCAACTGGGTGTTGGAATCTTGTAGGGTTAGTTGAGTTACCAGTTATAGAAACGTCAACGCCTTCTTTCCACATAATAGCAACGCCTTCTGTTACGTCATTAGAGCCGTAGCAGTTAACCTTTGCACGAAGTCCAGTTGAATAAGCTTTTTTATAAACCTCTTTAATCTCGCCAGAGTAGTAATCCATTTCTGTCTCAACAAAAGTAAATCCGTTAATTCTAGCAATGATCTGAGCAGCATCTTTTCCAAGACCGTTTAGGATAACACGTAGAGGATTAACTCTAACCTTGTTAGCCTTTTCAGCAATACCAATAGCACCCTCAGCAGCAGCAAATGATTCGTGTCCAGCTAAGAAAGCGAAGCATTCTGTTTCTTCTTCAAGAAGCATCTTACCTAGGTTACCATGTCCAAGACCAACTTTTCTCTGATCAGCAACCGAACCAGGGATACAGAAAGCCTGAAGACCCTCACCGATTGCAGCAGCAGCGTCAGCAGCCTTTGTGCAGCCCTTTTTGATAGCAATAGCACAACCAACTGTATAAGCCCATTTTGCATTTTCAAAACAAATAGGTTGAATTCCTTCAACTAGTGTATAGATGTCAAGACCCTTAGCCTTGCAAATCTCTGCACATTCTTCAATAGTTTTAATTCCGTACTGCTCTAAAACAGCAAGAATTTGTTTTTCTCTTCTTGAGTATGATTCAAATAAAGCCATTGTTGTTATCCTCCTTATTCTTTTCTTGGGTCAACAATCTTAACAGCATCATCAACTCTGCCGTATTGACCCTTAGCCTTCTCGTATGCTGTATTAGCATCGTCACCAGCCTTGATGAAGTCCATCATCCTACCGAAGTTAACGAACTGATAGCCGATAATTTCATTGTCTGCGTCAAGAGCTAGTCCTGTAACATATCCGTCAGTCATCTCTAGGTAACGAGGACCTTTAGCAACTGTACCATACATTGTACCAACCTGTGAACGAAGTCCTTTTCCAAGGTCCTCAAGTCCAGCACCAATTACAAGACCGCCTTCAGAGAAAGCACTCTGTGTACGACCGTAAACAATTTGTAAAAATAGCTCTCTCATAGCTGTGTTAATAGCATCACAAACCAAGTCTGTGTTAAGAGCTTCAAGAATAGTTCTTCCAGGAAGAATTTCACTAGCCATAGCAGCCGAGTGAGTCATGCCAGAACAACCAATTGTTTCAACTAGAGCCTCTTCAATTACACCCTCTTTAACGTTAAGTGTAAGCTTACAAGTTCCCTGTTGAGGAGCACACCAACCAATACCGTGTGTGAATCCTGAAATGTCTGTAACATCCTTAGGTTTTACCCATTTTGCTTCTTCTGGAATTGGAGCTGCACCATGTGCAACACCCTGAGCAATTGGGCACATTGTTTCAACTTCATGTGAATAAATCATCTAAATACTCCTCTCAAAAGTAATTATGATAGTGCTTCGAGAAATATCGAAGCAAGGTCAAATTAACATATTCCATTTCGACCTTAACAGCTATAATTATATAACATTCTACAACATTTTGCAAGTGATTTTTTTAACAATATGTAATAACAACATATCAAAATTCCCTTACACAATGCACAAGTAAAGTTTAAAATATAAAAACAAGTTATAAAACACTATCCAAAAACATTAAAACAAGCATTATATACTATTAAAAATACTGTTTTATTTTAGTTTTAGCAGTTATTTTTATGTTACTATTAGCTATTGACTATAAAATAGAAATAACTAATATTTTATAAATTACAAATAAAAATGCGATACAGCTAAGCTGTATCGCAAAAATTTTAATCTAATCCTAAGAAAACAAAGTAATCTTTATCTGGAAGTGTTACATATGACTCACTATAT
This sequence comes from Clostridiales bacterium, assembly GCA_012800685.1. Lineage (GTDB taxonomy): Bacteria > Bacillota > Clostridia > Oscillospirales > Ruminococcaceae > JAAZZIT01. The sequence goes on along the minus strand of JAAZIT010000093.1, from coordinate 3,214 downwards.
TCTTCGTCACCTGAGAGCTTATATTGTACTGTTTGGTTATCTTTCCAAACAATTTCAGGGATTTCCCCACGACCTTCAAAACGATAAACCACACGTCTAATTCCCTTTTGCCTTAAAGTAAAGAACTTCATTACCTTATCTTGTCCATATGGTTCAACAATAAGCTTTAGCTCACCCTTATTATTGTCTTGAACATCATAAAGATAAAATCTAAGCTCACCATTTGGTGAAACAGAATTACTTTTATCAACCTGTTCCAAAATAGTATTCATATCATAAAGCCTATAAACATCGCTAGAAGTGTCTAATGATTCGTCAAGTCTTGTCTCAACTGATGTATTAATATTTGAAAAAATAAAAAGTACAACAATTGCCAAAACATATACTAAAAGATTTATTGTACCAAAAATAACCTTAACAGTTTCATTTATATCAGTAATAAAAAAAGAAACTACCGCAACAACAAATGGTGGTATTATTAAAATCCAGTTTCCCATATTAAAAACTAAAATAAAAAGTACAATTGGGAGCAGCAAAAACGAAATAACTTTCGAAACAATTTCTTTACGTGTAAAAAACAGAAAGCCTAAAAAGATAAAATTCGCTATTACATATACTGTAAAAAACATTATCTCGGCGCCTTTGTTAATTTGAAGATCATACAAAAAAGTTGAATATGCTAGTAAAAAAAGCACCATTAAATATATTAAGTTAAAAAACGAAATTAGCTTTTTTACCATTGGATTTTCTAAAATACCGTTCATAAGTTTTCCCTTCTTCTAAACATTTATTTATCTCTATTCTAAATACTATAAAATCACAATAACCACTTATTAAAATATTGTGTAATTCTATAGAAATTATTCTACACTATTTTAAAGACTAAGACTAATTAAGTACCAGTGTTTCAGTCCCGTTTAGTCCACTAGTAATCTCTGTAATACCAAGCAAATTATCAACAAGTCCTGTCTCAACATCAGTTTCAATTCTTATACCATCCACAACAATATATACAAATACTCTCTCTCCAGTTTGTTTTATAACATCATTTGGAACAATGACAACATCGCTTTTTTCGCTAACAGTAATGTTAATTTCAATTTCGTCCGATCCAGAAAACACAATACCCTTATCATTAGGTGTAACAACATACACCACTCGCGTATCAACAACACCTGTATTTATTATATCGGTAACAGTTCCCTTAATATCCCTAGTATCACCTTGAGAAATATTGACTTCTGTTCCAAACCGTACATCACTTAGTTCCGAACCGTAAACAACACCACAAAGAACACTGGTATCAGTATCTGTCATAAAACCAAAAAAATCTCTCTTTTCACATCTTTTTACAATTTGATTATCATCAAAATAATAGTAATTTGCGTTATTGATAACTCCATCATGAGGAGCATAGACATAAGATTTTTCTAATTCTTTTTCCAAAGCATTAAGGGTATTTTTCTCTAGCTCAAAATCAATTTCAGCAATACTAATCTCTATACTGTCACTTCCACTTTTTTTTAGGTTTGCCAAAGTCTTTTCAGCAGCGTTAACACGAATTTCTTGTTCACTAATTTGATCTTCTAATTCCTCTGATTTAATTTTTACAAGTATATCACCTTTTTTAACATTGGTATCCTGTTTGTAATAAATTTCTTCAATTTCGCCACTTTGTTCAAAGGTAATAGTAGTTGTATATGGGTTAGCATAAAGTCCACTTAAAGAATAGCGTTGGGATATCGTCCCAACCTCGGCTTTAGTCGTATTAAATTCAAGGTTTTGGGTTTCAAGTATAGGAACTGAAATGTCTTTATCCGTATTTTTATCCTTAGCACAGCCAGTCATAGATAAAGTTAAAGCCGTGGCTAACGAAATAGTAATAATCTTTTTAATAGTTTTCATTCTACATTGCACCTCTTTTTACAAATAATCATAGCTTTATTTTAACTCTTATTTATGAATATTACAACAATATTTCACCTACGATAAAACATTGTATTATTTAGCCAAAAACCAATAGAGGAATTTGTATAATAGTTACACTAATTTATTAGTTCTGATATTATACCGTTAGAAACCAAAAAACCCTTTGTCGTAAGCTTAATTCCCTCTGTTGAAAGCTCCACTAGCCCAGAACCATCAAAAACTCTTGCACGCTGATAAAGATTTTCAGAATCTCCACCAAGCTGTGTATGCTTAAGAAAATTAATTCCATCATTTAAACGCAGCGAAAGCATAACATATTCATCAGCCAAACAAGGATTTTCCTCTTCAATAATTTCTTCTTGAAAATCATTTGAAATAAACTCATAAATGTCTTTTGGAACATAAAATCTTACTCCCTTATAAAAGGAATGTGCAGCTGGTCCAAAGCCTAAATAATCTTCGCCAATCCAGTATTTTAAATTGTGCCTACTCTTTTTATTTATTTTAGAAAAATTAGAAATTTCATATTGCTTAAAGCCAGCCGTCTCAAGGGTGTAAATTAGCTTTTCATACATATCACATACATCATCTTCCTCAGCCACATTGCTCCTTACCCAATCGCAATCAAACAATGTACCCTCTTCAATTTTCAGCATATAAGCGGATATATGGTTAATAGGAAGTCTAGCTAATTCTCTAGCCGAATCAAGCAAGGATTCTAAAGTTTGACGTGGAGTTCCTATCATCAAGTCACAAGAAATGTTATTAAATCCTGCTTCATTAGCCTTAATAACAACCTCCTTAGCCTGTTCAAAATCATGAAGCCTACCTAAGGCTGAAAGCTCAGAATTGCAGGCAGATTGAACACCAAAGGATATTCTATTAACTCCAGCATTTCGATACTCACAAAGCTTATTAAGATCCACTGAGCTCGGATTAGCCTCCATAGTTATTTCAATATCAGCCGCAAAAACAAAATTCATTCTCAAGCTAGAAATAATATCAAGAATTTGTTCAGAGGTTAAAAGCGAAGGCGTTCCGCCACCAAAATATATTGTGTCAATTATTATGGTGTCTTTTTTATATCTTCCGAAATTACGTTTTAAAGCACTAACATATGCGTCGGCAATATCTTTCTCGTAAACAATGGAATAAAAATCACAATATGGACATTTTCTCATGCAAAACGGAACATGAATATAAATCCCTGTCACTTTAATTTTTCCTTTCAAAACATCAACTATTTTTTTACGTCATCTTTAAAAGCATTATCAATATAATTTTT
>JAAZIT010000092.1 GCA_012800685.1 Clostridiales bacterium | reverse complement strand
TTTACTACTAAGACGATTAATAGCCATGAGGGGCTGTACTAACCAAAGGGGGTAGTTTAACCATGGATGGTTAATGGTTTTTCATTCAAAATTGAGAGCAATGGGGTAGTACAACCATCCATGGTTAAACCACCCCCTTTGGTTAGTACAGCCCCTCATGGCTATTAATCGTCTTAGTAAACTTAGGGTTAGCGTTTTAAATTAAAGCAATCTTTGTTTTAGTGAATTTAACGACTGCAGGGAAGGCAATTAAAAACCTAAAACATAGGGGGTAGTACAACCACGATTTACAAACCGATAACCAAGAAATACAAAAACTTGTAACCAAATAAAGGTTTTTTCAACCCGTTTATCCACCTTAGCTCAATGGAAAGAACATATACGAATTAATGGAAAATAATTATGTTAATATGAGTGCGACGATAGCGAATGACAAAAAAAAGTGATATAATGAATAAATTCGAGAAAGAGCTTATCGAATTTATTAACAGAACTTATCGAGAAGAAGGTAATGAAATCGAGTACGATGTCAATCTTTCAGAAGAAGCAGAAAAATGCTTTAACGGAGGAAAAATTAACTATTTAAGTTTTTGCGCCCAGGCCCATTTAGAATCAAAAGCAGACATAAGCTTAGAAATTTCAATATGTGTTGCTCGCATGTTATTGATGAACACTTGTAAAGAATTAGATTTAACAAAAAATGATATAAAAAAAATTGGAATTTATATTAAACCAACAAAGAATAAGGTCTGTATGTGTATCGTTGTTAATGTTGTCAGACCAGAATTCGAAATTTCTAAATATGAGGTCAATTCAAATAAGGAACACGAACGAGTACAAGAAGAAGAACAAATGCATTTCGATGAGGAAGAGAGTATCAATGCAGATAATCATATTGGAAAGCTCTTAAGTGATGCAGAATATTTAATGCCGAACAAAATCAAAAAAGAAAGCAAATTTGTTGATCTGCTCGTAGAAGTCAATAAGGAAAATGTTAAAAATGTTTTCAAACAAATTAACGAAGATAACGTCAAGAAAGCCTGCAAAATAATTGATTTTTCGATTAATATTCGTCCTTTAGAAGTCGATAGCTTTTTAACGCTCATTTTCTATGTCTCTTCAAAGTTTGGGGTTGACAATTTACCACATTTATCAGATTATTTTAGTTCGTTGCTGATTTCACGGGGTATTTTACCTAAACGGAGCGAAAATAAAAAATACAGTGCAAAGTTTGCTGGATTCGCAACAGGCAGTATTGAAGAAGCCATTAGAAAAGACAATGTTGAACATTTCTGCGAATTAATCTCCGATCCATCATTTAATGCAAAGGATAATGTTAAATTTGATCCATATGGTCTTTATAATTATTATTTAATGGAAAAATGCGAATCATATATGCAGTTAATCACTTTTTTTGGAGCAGTAAACTGTTTTAAACGAGCGATAATGAACGATTCCTTTGATTTAAACGATATATCAAAGTATGCTATTGCAGGTGGAAGCAATGAGATAGTTCTAATTCTTGAACAAAAAGGGATTTCATTTGACAACTGTTTTGAAGTTGGAGT
>JAAZIT010000091.1 GCA_012800685.1 Clostridiales bacterium | reverse complement strand
TAATTTTCCCAATTGGTGAAAAATACTCTGTTGTATAATACATATGATTTTACTCTGCTTCCTTTGACCATTCCTGCAGTTTTCTCATTGTTTCATTGTAGGTTTGATTACAGATTTCCGGCAATTCACCGCCCCAAGCTTTTCTGGCTGCAGCAAAGCCTTCGTCAATGGCAGAAACAAGCTCTGAAAGCTTGCTCTTGTCTCCTCCTGAAACAGCAATAGCAAAATCCACCAGCCTGTCACTAACTGCTTTTACACCATATTCCCCATCTTCAGAAATTGACTGCTTGGCAGCCTCAACCTCTTCCTGGGAAAGCTGCAGCTTTGCTATTTCAGTTGAAATCTTATAGCCCTTAGTCTGCTTTAATATGATTTCTTCCACAAGCCGTCTAAGGTTCTCATTAGCCATCTCAGCTTTTGATTTCAAGGCAGCGATTTCAGAAGGCTCAAGCTTTTTTTGGCCTACATATTTTGAATAAGTAACAGGTTTATCCTCATTATTATTTATGACCAACTTGTCCACCATGGAGGTCGAATCGGCAGCATCCTTCTGGTTGTTAGCTTTCCTTTTTGTATCAGTCTCTTTTGGGCCATTAGAATAATTAGTCACATAAATGCTATTATTTGCATTGATTCCGCTAACCATGTTGCACCCCTCCTACATAATTAGACTTATTATTCGCCTTAACTTATATATCGACATTTTTTCAGATTCTTTAACGATAATATTTGTCAATACTATTGGTCGATGCAAAGCAGGAATATTTCCACTAATTCCGGGTCAAATTGACTTCCCATATGCTGCCGGATTTCTCTGACTGCTTCCTCTCTTGACAACGCCTTGCGGTAAGGCCTATCGTTAGTCATGGCATCAAATGCATCAGCAATGCTGACAATTCTGCATTCAATTGGTATTTCTTTTCCCTTAAGTCTTGCTGGATAGCCTGAACCATCCCATTTTTCATGATGATGCAGTACCAGCTGGGCAATTTCTTTTAGTTCCGGCAATTCTCCGGCGATTCTCTGCCCAATATTGGAGTGGGTCTTCATAATTGTCCATTCATCTTGTGTCAATGAAGAGGTCTTTTTTAGAATTGTGTCCGGTATCCCTACCTTGCCAATGTCATGGAATTTGGCCAAAAGCTTTATGCGGTCAATTTGTTTATTTGAAAGCCCCTTGGCTTCGCCTATTTTAGAAGCTAAAAGCTCCATGCGGTTTACATGTCCTTCTGTTACATAATCCTTTGCTTCCAGGGCTTTCATTAAGATTCTGACAAAATTATTCTTATGACTTTTGGCTTTTAGCAGTTTATTCTGATACATGTTATTGTCAGATTCCTGAAACATCAGTTCAGTATTGACCTTTTCGTCCTGACGAAAGGAATAGCCATATGATAATGAAATCTGTAATTTTATCGTACTCCCATTATATTCTTTCAAATCCTCGTTAAAATGCTTAAGCCTATTCTCAATATCCTTGGCTGTAAAGCCGGATAAAATAAGAGAAAACTCATCC
>JAAZIT010000007.1 GCA_012800685.1 Clostridiales bacterium | reverse complement strand
TTTGAATTTGGGGGACTCTTTTATGTACACTGCCTCGTATATTATTATATATATTATGATCTTTGTTTTCGGCGTTTTTATTGGAAGCTTTCTTAATGTTTGTATCTATAGAATTCCAAAAGAAGAAACCATTGTTAAGGGTTCATCACATTGTATGACTTGTGGTGAAAAAATTAAAAAGCGTGATCTAATACCAGTTTTAAGCTGGTGCTTACTTAGAGGGAAATGCCGTAACTGCGGTGTGGAAATATCCCCACGATACACGGTTGTTGAGCTTCTTAATGGAATTTTATTTCTGGTTGCATTTCTAAAATACGATTTTATGTTTAACCCTATTATGGGTGTTCTTGTATGCTTATTATATTCAGCCCTTGTTGTTGTGTTCTTTATGGACTGGGATACTCAGCTTATTTCAACAGGTGTTGTAATGTTTATTGGGATACTAGGACTTGTACAGCTTTTATCAAACCTCTTATTAAAAGGACCCATTAGTGATATAACATGGAAATCACAGCTTATTGGGATATTTGTTGTTTCTATCCCACTTCTTTTAATTCACCTTTTATCAAAGGGTAGAGCCTTAGGTCTAGGAGATGTATACCTTATGGCAGCAGGTGGATTTTTCCTCGGAGTAAAATCTGTTTTAGTCGCTATGTTTATTGGCATGATTGTGGGCTCGGTGGTTGGCATGATACTTAAATACAAAACTGGTAATTCGAAATTTGCATTTGGCCCATATCTTTCAATAGGTATTTCCATTGCGGCTTTATATGGAAATCAATTAGCCGATTTATATTTAAGGTTTTCTGGGTTTATAAGATAAAAAATACAATACAAAACGTCTTTCTTAAGGGGAGGCGTTTTTTACTGCAAATTTTTACTGCCATTAAAGAACAGCCGATAATCCTCAGCCATTCTTTAACGGCAGTAATGCGTATAACCGCATTACTGCTGAATTTTTAACTTACATCTGAAATTTTAATATCTGTGCATACTACTGAATTGTCCCAACCGTTTACTCGATATTGGAAATACAAGGTATTATAATCCTTTATGTAAGCATTTGTGATATATATCGTTACCGTGTTTCCTACAACCACTTGTGTGAAATTAGCTCCGCCACTATTTATGCCAGAATTTGATGGGTTTACCGCTGCACTAAATGTCAAGGTTAGTTTTAATTTGGCAACAGCAGTTGACTCATCATTGTTAGCAATATGGAATCCAACACTTCCGCCGTTATTTTGGAGCTGTTGGGTAACCAAGGAATGTGCCACTGGCGTATACTTAGCATAAATTGTCATGTCCGATGTTATGTCATTATAGTCAATGGTCGTTGTCTCAACACCACCAACATTCATAACCCATCTACCCTCATGTCCCGCTAATACCGGAACCGCTGGTATATGATCAAAAGCAATATTGCCACCTGATATAACTGTTATTTCTTCAACTAGATTTCCACCATCAGAATCATAAAAAGTTACCTTATGATTATCATAAAAATACATTTGAACTGCTGTTATTGTAAAACTATAGTTAAAATTTGTCATATCAACGACTATTGGTGGTGATGAATCTTTAACAATCCATGCCCCACTCTTGCCAGCAGGAATTGTCATAGGAGGAATTGAACCACTAAATGGTGTACCATCCAATCCAGATGTTTTATAGCCTGTCAAAAGAATTCCAAATGAATCATAGAAGTTTAACTCTATTTTATTCGACACAAGTTCATACATTGCCACAAATGTTTCATCCTCAATTAAAACGTAATCGGCAAATTCAATTGGCTGAAGCCATGTTGAGGGCTCACCTGTATCCCCATGAATTGTTGAACACCAACCAACAAACTTTCTATTGTATGTTTCGCCGTTAACAACGTCCGTATACGTATCATAGCCAGTCTTTGGATATGCAGGAATTTCAGCCTCAGTTAAATTTGTGTTCTCCCCCATTTTTACTTCAATAGAATTTGTAGCACCAGAAGGAGCGCCCTCGCCTGGATCAAATATTACATTAACTTTCTTATTATTTGATCTATCTTCATAATAGAAAATATATGTATATGAGTTATCAGCATCATCTTTAGTATAGAACGCTTTTTGTCCAACCTTTAAACTAGCTGGGGTAGTCGCTCTTGAGTAACCAGTATAGTCAGCGTCGTCAATAGAGTTGTTAAAGTTTTTTATGTAAATTTGTCTTCCGTCATCATCAAGCAAATTTATATTTGTTAAATACATTGATGTACTAGCTTCATACTCCAATAGATTATATAAATATCCGCTTTCATTATGTGTATAGTTATAAATTTCTGTATTAAAGCCAATATATCCTAAACCATTATTGTCCAAATTTCCAGTTGCATTCATTATATAACTATAATCACTAAAGAATTCCTCACTTAAAATCAATGAGCTTAATTTTAAGTCGATTCCTTTTTTGTACAAAGGAACCTTTATAACCTGTCCTGTTGCTCCCTTTCTTCTTGAAGGGCTAGAATCAGCATTAAAATTTGTAAACGCCGATCCTCTTGGATTGTTGTTGTCAATAATTAATACTGAATTAAATTCAACATCAGCAATATCTACCAATTGATTTTTGTTATCAACAACTGGCACACCTACATAATTCTCTAAAACTAAAACGTTAGGAGAATATCTGATTTTTGCCTCTATTTCCGAAGTAAATGTTTCCGCAATATCAACTTGATTTTTAAAATCACTAGTTTTATCAAAAAACCTTGAAGTTGGAGAAACAACCTGCATAATTGAACCAAAAATTATAGCTATAATTGCCATAGATACAATAAGCTCTACAAGTGTAAAACCACTTTCTAGCTTTGCTTTTGAATTCACGTTAATTTCTCCCCTTTCTATGGTGTTGCAATAAGATTTTCATAATCTGTTTTTGTCATAAATTTATCATTACCACTAGCATCTTTTGCGTAATATAAATCTATATATCCATCCACACACCAATCATTTAAATTTGTAAAAGTAATCCCAGTTAGTCCTGACGGATCCATATCCACATCAGAGTATTTAAAGAGTTCAGATTTTCCTGCTAGTAAAACAGGCTTACCGTTAAATCCTATACTTCTTGAGGATTTAGCAGGAACGACTTTAACAAACTTATCAGTATATGGCTCTGTCTCAGTTGCGGTATAGAATGAACCACGATCATCATCTGGAAGATAAAGATAAAAAGTTTTACCACTATCTGTTGCATTAATTAATCTTACCCAATACTTATGATTTGCAGTGTCAGGTTTTATGTTGCTAAAAAACTTAAGGGTAAATCCCTTTTTAACGTCGTTTGACTTAACTTGATATGCTTCTGTTTTAAAACTAATTTTTCTTGCACCAAACTGAAAATCTATATCCACACTATCATTAAATAAGGAAACAGGATCAGAGCTATTTAAATCTTGACCTCCATAAGCACCCATGGGATTATATCTTTCAGCTTCTTCATTCTGTTTATCAATTTCTTCGTCATAATTTTGAGTTTTTAAATTTGTTCTAACAGAATAAGACATACACATTGAAATCATCATAAA
>JAAZIT010000090.1 GCA_012800685.1 Clostridiales bacterium | reverse complement strand
TCATAAAAAAAAGCGGAGTCACACCCTTGTGAGAAAAAAGAGGATTTGTAATTCCAACTAATATTAAAAGAGGAATATAGAACATTAAATCCGAAAGAACCTCTTTTTTATTCTTAATAAAAGCTGAAAAAATTATCCCACCCATAAGTGCCTCAACTAAAAATATCGGATTAAAAGAAAACATTGTTATACCAGTTAAACAAAGAAAATAAGCAAGGGTTGTGTATGGGTTTAGCTGATAAAATTTACTGTTAATATTACTATAACTATTATTATTACTATTCATCACTATTACTAACACCTCCACCCACAATATCCCTGCCCAAGTCACAGGTATATACCCACTGGATTAAATCGCCGTCCTTAAGCTTGTACTTTCCACATGAAACGTCAGATTCCTCGCCATTTACAAGAAAAACCCACCCCGAAAGCTCGCCACAAGAAAACTCGTAAATATGATTTATTCCTTGAACATAAACGCTGTTATAAATATTTTTATCTGAACCTTGATATTCCATAAGTATTCTATTATAGCTTGTCACCCTCTTGAGCATATCGAAAGCACTATCACCCTCACGAATGACATATTCTGTTTTATTAAGTATAACGCCATCATCAACATACTCATATAAACCATCATCAAGATTTTCCATGTTATTTAAAATCGTTTTGCAATCAATAGACATAAAAACCGTTTGAGAACTTTCGTTAATATCATCAATGTGGGTTAAATAATATTCATCAACAGATTGAATTTCTGTGCCTTGAATTAAAACGACAACAGCAATAACTATAAAAAATACGATTAATAAATCCTTTTTCATTATTCTGTCGCCCCCTTAACTAATTATTTTTTAACCTGTGCCTTTTTATCCTTCGAATTATAAGAACTAAGATAGCCCCAATAACAAATATTATAATCATAATTGTCACCACAAGACTTCTTACCTTTGAATTATACTCCGCCTCAAGCTTCTCTAAAACATCATAATTTTCCACAAGCTTTAAGTCATCTTCAGAAAGTCCCTCACAAGCTTTTTTAATCTCACTAATCTTCTTTTTGTCAGAGAGGTTAAAAACTTTATTAAGCTCCCAAATATCTGAAATCGTATTGTTTATTTTAATTAATATTTTTTCCGATTTTTCTTTTGCATTATATAGCTTAGAATATAAATCATTATAATCACTAGTGCTAGTATGATTGCTTATATTATCACTGGTGTTAGTGTTAGTGTTAGTGTTAGTATTAAAACTAGACTTTGTTTCTTCAAGCTTTTGAATTAGTCGGTTAATCTCATTTAAATCAGAGGCTTGAACATCTTCTAGCAATTGTTCCACTCTATTACGGTCGTAATCTGTAAATTTAACATCATTATCGATATCATTATTATTGTCATCATTGTTATCTATCGGTTCAGGCTTAAAGCTGTAAATCCCCTGACTGCCACTTAAATATTTTGACATTGCTACCATAGCTAAAAGTCCCTGTTGAGTTGCAAGTCTATTAGTCTTTTGATTATCACCTAACATATGATAATACTCACCATTTTCGGCTCTGTATTTTTCAAGTGAATCTAAAACCGAAGCACCGTTTTTTATAAATCTCTCATCAGTCATCGGGTTAATTCCTAAGCTACAAAGGGCTATAATCACTTGTGAAGAGCTTTCACTATTTGGTGCACCGTAGCTTTGATATCCCCCATTACTTAACTGAACTTGAGATAAAAATTCAATACCTTTATTTATAGAAACTTTTATATTATCATCATCTTTATAAGGTGATAAAGCCGTTAGTGCAATGGCTGTCACATCAGAATCACCACTTGTTCCACTAAGAGAAAAGCCCCCATCATCAAGCTGGCTTTGTATAATGCTTTGAATTATTTCTTCTCGTGTAATAGGTAAATTATCTGGAATGATAAAGCTGTTACTATCAAGTGAAATTAACGCCCAAAAATAACCCATTATTCCTTGTTTGT
>JAAZIT010000089.1 GCA_012800685.1 Clostridiales bacterium | reverse complement strand
GTAATAGTTATGGCTATAATAACGCATATAGTGATGATAATTAGTTTTTTCTTTGATTTCATCATATGCCTCCAAAATTATTTATAAATTTTTATATTTGTTACTTAATTTGAAACATGAGTTAAAATATGACGCAGAAGGAATATTCTGCGTCATATTAAATAATTATGTATTAGTAATAAAGATATGCATATAATACTGTTACTCCATAACCCATATGTGTATTTCTTGCATAAAGATAATCAACGTTTGCTGGAGCAGTGGCTAATGTCAATGCTCCATTTTGTCCACCATTTCCATTTCCTGTACTTTTATAATTACCATTAGCATCATAATAATAAATGACTGTAGAAATACTAGCACCACCACTTTGCGTATTAAGCCCTGTGGACGATTTTACGGTGTACCTGTTAGTGGTTGAGCTTCTAGTAACAGCTCCTTGACATATTACGGTTCCTTTGCCGGATATTACATATTCTTTGCCAGAATAGGATCTAATATAATTTGCAGATGCTGCACTTGCATTCATACAAGTTGCGGACATTATTGCCACGGTCGCTAGTGCTGTTGCCATTAACTTTTTAATTTTCATTTGAAAATCCTCCCTTTAATATTTATTATAAATCCAAATTCTGTTTGGATTTTTCATATTAATAAACTAGTTAGTAACTAATAGTTAATAATTAATCAATTTCCTTACTCTGGTTCATAACAATCTAATTAATTTAGGATATTATGACAAAAAAACTGTTGCTTTTATTTGAATATTTATTATGTAAAAATAACAAAAATCCCAAATATTCGACTTAAATTACAATAAAATATATTTTTATACGTAAAAATAATTAGTCAAGATGTCAATAAATAAAACAAAACTATGCTTTATTAGCCCTATTATACTGCATATATAAATCAGTGTCAATAAAATTGTTAAACTTTAAGCCATAAAAACATTATTTCTGTATTATTGCACAACAATGGCATATACAATTTGTATATTATACTAAAAATTATATAAATCATTTAAAATAATGTATGTTAAATTTGTGATTAAGTTATCTTAATGTTAATAGAAAAGACTTAATTAACCCCTCTTGATTATGTAATGGTTTTCATGTATAATAACTATTAAACATTGAGAATATATAGCTTATAAAAATTCTTATAGGTTAGTTGTGCATTTATCTAATTAAATAGTTATATTTGCAACTAGATTAATCTTCTTGGTTTATTAGGTTACTAGTCTGCTAGCAGAAGTTATAAGTGAAAAACAATTTGTTAAAGGTGGTAGTTTATATGAAATTTCAAAATCCAATAGTAAGTGGCTTTTATCCTGACCCAAGTGTTTGCAGGGCTAATGGCAAGTATTACATGGTTTGCAGCACATTTCAATATTTCCCTGGAGTGCCGTTATTTGAAAGTAGCGACTTAATTAACTGGAAACAGATTGGGCATTGTCTTACACGTGAAAGTCAGATTATGCTCGACAAGATAAATAGTTCTGGTGGAGTTTTTGCACCAACAATACGTTACAATGATGGGCGTTTTTACATGGTGACAACCAACGACACCACACATCAGAATTTTTATGTTTTCACAGACGATATATATGGTGAATGGTCTGAACCAATTACAGTTGAGCAGGGTGGCATTGACCCTTCATTATATTTCGAGGGTGATAAGGTCTATTTTATGAGCAACGGTAGCGATGACAACGGCATTGGTGGAGTAGTCCAATGTGAAATTAACATTGAAACAGGAAAAAAGCTTTCTCCTAGCAAAACTATTTGGCAGGGTACAGGTGGGCGTTATCTTGAGGCACCCCACTTATATAAAATAAATAATAAATATTATCTTTTGGCAGCAGAGGGCGGAACTGAATATGGACACATGGAAACATATGCGGTATCCGATGCTCCATTTGGCAAGTTCGTAACTTGTTCAAACAATCCTATTTTAACAAACAGAGATTTAGGGGGCTATGAAATTCAAGGGGCAGGGCATGGAGATTTAGTTGAAGACAATAGCGGTAATTGGTGGCTATTTCATTTAGCTTTCCGTCAATCAGGACGCTGGTCAACATATCATCATCTTGGACGTGAGGTTTTCTTAGTTCCAATAACATTTGATAGCAATGGTTTAATTAGTGCAGGTGAAAATGGTATAGTTCTAAAAGAATTTGAAACGGATTTAATTGCTAATGATGTAGTTCAAAATGTTAAAAAGCATTATACATTTGAGAATACCTGTTGGGATTTAGATTGGTGTTTTCTTAGAGTGCCATGTAAAGAAAATTATATTTTAGAAAAGGACAGGGTTAGTCTAAAGGGTACTGAGGTTTCGCTTGATGAGGCTGATTCACCTAGTTTTATCTGTATTAGACAAAAAGATTTTTGTGCTGAAATTTCATGCGACGTAAGAATAGATGAGGGCGAGGCAGGCATAACAATTTATATGGATGAAAACCATCACTATGATTTGGCAATGCTAAAAACAGATGACAGCTTTGAGGTTATTGAAAGGCTAAATGTGGGTGACATTAAATCTGTGCAAAACAAAGTGTTAGCTAGTTTGAGTCCAAGTTTAACTTCAAACTCTAATGCTAGTGATACGGATATTAATAAACAAAGTTATAGCTATAGTGATAAAGTTAAGCTTATTATCCGTGCTGACAATTACAGCTACAATTTTTTTGCTTGTATAAATGGTGAAGAGATATATCTTGGCTCTGGACAAACTAGATATCTATCATCTGAGGTTGCAGGTGGATTTACTGGAGTTGTTATTGGGCTTTATGCTTACAATAAAAATGGCACAAACAATGCAGAGTTTACTAATTTCAGCTGTTTATATCAATAGAATTTAAATTTATTTAAAATATAATTTTATTTATCTTAATAGTAACTTTCTTAATATTAGAAATTTTAATACATAATAAAACTCCCTGCTTTTTAGCAGGGAGTTTTATCTTTTAATATTTATAGTTATTACATTCCTAAGTCTTTAACAATTTTTATAAATCCACCTAATAGTTTGTTATGTATTATAAGGTGACAATCATAGCTTGACTGTGTAATTACAAAAAGCTCACTTATCGTTTTTGCATTTCGTTGCTCTTGAGTTTTAACTGCGGTAAAAGCAACAGTATAGTCTTTACTAACAATTTCTTTTCCGTCTTCTAAAAAATATGCTTTTATTGCATATTTGTACATACCGGCTGGAAGATTATTGATAGTGTAAGAGCTGGTTGAGGTTCTCGCAAGTTCTTCCCAATCACCTTTGGTTTTATTATATTTATAAATAATATAACCAGTCTCATTGCCGGTATTGTCCCATGCAAGATTTATACTATTATCACTAGCTATTGCACAGGGCGCTTGGATTTTATCAGGAACGTCTACTGGAAGACTTGAATCCCAAGCGTTTTTTGAAGTAGTTGTAGATATAGGAGCAGTTGTAGTTGTCGTTATAGTAGTTGTAGCTGTAGAAGTTGTGGTTGTTACAGGCTTTTTCAATGTAGTTGTAATAGGTTTTTTTGCGGTAGTAGTTGTAGCAGGTTTTTTTGTTGTAGTTACTACTGGAGGCTTTGTTGCGGGCTTAGTGGTTACTATTGTGGTAGTGGCTGGTGGTGTTTGTCCGAGAACAGGTGTATATGCACCTGAGTAGCCATTCTTATAGCCAGCAAATAACTGTGTCCAATAATATCTTCCATTTTTCTCAACCACTCCCACCCCAATATATTCATACTTAGAATTTAATATATTTTCTTTGTGACCTTGCGAATTCATCCATGCTTCCATAACATCTTTTGCGGTGGAGTAGCCACTTGCTATATTTTCGCCTATGGTATTATACTCAATGTTTAGCTCGTCAAATATAGTGAAACATTCTGTACCATTTGGGCGTGTATGTGATAATGTGGCTTGTGTTGATATTTCGTTGCTCCTTATTGTTGCGGCTGTATTTAAAATTGGTGCAACTTTAATTGGCGAAAGTCCTTTTGCCTTACGTTCAACATTTACTAGTGCGGCAATGTCATTAGCGAAGCTAGTTATGTTTGGAAGAGCTGAGGCACTTACTGCTGTGTTAAGCATATTTATTGGTGTATTAGATACCCCAATGGCAGATGAATTTATACTCATGGGTGTTGATAAAACAGAAATAGCAATTCCAATTGTTGCTATTAATGATATTATCTTCTTCATACTAGACACTCCTATACAATAAGTTTTTTGCAATAGTTCGACTAAAGTTCTTATGATTATACTATAAAATTAGCATAAAAGCAATATGAAGTTATAGTTTTTATCAGTTGTTAAAAACAAAATTAGCGAGGGATAGTTACATTTTTAAATTATTTATTATGATGCAGTAGCTTTTCTTTTTTATTTTTATACATGGCTCTATCCATACGTTTTAAAAAATCCTCAACAGAGTCCTCTTTGTTCTCAAGAAAGCTATAACCAGTTGAAAATGAAATAGTATATTGTTTCTTATTATCATTATTAAATGCTCTTGTTCCTTCGTGTATTCGGTCGATTATCTTATGTATATCATCCTTATTACTTAACTCGGTAATTATAATAAACTCGTCACCTGCGTATCGTGAAACAAAAGTATCATTACCAACTGAGCTTGTAAGAAGATGTCCAAATGAACGAATAGCGTCATCTCCCACTTGGTGTCCAAAGGAATCGTTAATAGATTTAAAGCTATCAATATCAAGCATAATTCCAGCTAGCATTAAGTCATTAGGCAGTCTTTTAGTTTTTTCGTTTATGTAAAAATCAAGGTATTGTCTTGAGTACAATCCAGAGAGGGAATCCACTGACGAGTTTTCTTTTTGAACGTTTATAAATAGAGAAGTTAAGCCAATTGCAATAGAAGGCCAAATAAGAGACAGACCATAATATAAGAACTGAACAATGCTTCCAATTAATATTGGTACCATAAATATCATTGCTGGCAAAAACAGATATTTGCCCGATTTTTTTTGCCCCAAATATATCATTATAACACCAAAGACCAAATAGGAATAGGTGACAATATATGATATAACGACTAAGTTTGTCCGATGATAAATGTTATT
>JAAZIT010000088.1 GCA_012800685.1 Clostridiales bacterium | reverse complement strand
CTTTTGATGCCTTATCAAATGAAGAAATTACAAATGTACTTATCGAGGCTAATAGCTGTGAGAGTGGATGTATTGGAGGACCTGCAGTCCCTAAAAGGGGCAGCAATGTATATGTTAGGAAAATTCGTACAAGAAACAGAATTCAACCACTAAAAAACACTGAATATAAAAATTATAGTGCCAAAGAAAAAAATCTAAACTATATAAGAAACTTCAGAAACAAACAGTATATACACCCTAAATTCACAGAAGAAGAAATAAGAAATATTTTGGAACTAACAGACAAACATAATAAGTATGATGAATTAAACTGTGGCGCTTGCGGATATGATACATGTCGAGACAAAGCAATATCGGTATTGGAAGGTCTCTCTCATCCGCAGATGTGTATGCCTTACATGAGAAGCGAGGCAGAAAAAATTTCAAATATATATTTTGAATATTCTCCAAGTATAATCCTAATAGTAGATTTAGACTTAAATATACTTGATTTAAATCCGTTAGGGGAGAAAATGTTTAATATTAATGCTAATTCTATTAAAAATAAACCGCTTTCATCAATTATGCCTGATAATGATTTTAAGCTTGTTTTAAGCTCTGAAAAAAATATGGAAGGACGTAAATTAACCCTCGACAAATATGGACTAGTGGTTTTTGAACGTATTATTTATCTTTCTAAAAACAAAATACTGTTTGGAATATTAAACGACATATCTAATGATGAGCTAAAAAAAGAACAAATAGTAAACTTTAAAATGAACACTTTGGAAACAGCTGACAAGGTTATAGAAAAACAAATGAGAGTTGCTCAAGAGATAGCAGGACTTCTTGGCGAAACTACTGCTGAAACTAAGGCTGCTTTATTGAAACTTAAAAAGGTTGTCTTTGAGGAAAATGAATAATGGAAAATTTCATTGATATCAATTATAAAAGTATAAATAAGTATACCGAAGAGCTATGCGGTGACAAAGTAGAATATATATATGACGACGATGGTATTATTATTGTTTTGTCAGATGGTCTAGGTAGCGGCGTTAAGGCAAACATTTTGGCAACAATGACCACAAAAATAGCCGTTACAATGCTGAAAGAAGGAGCTTCCATCGACGATACAATAGAAACAATTATAAATACTCTCCCAGAATGCAAGGTAAGAAAGCTAGCTTATTCAACTTTTACCATAATAAAAATTGACAAGGGTAACAATGCATATATAGCTGAGTATGATAATCCTCCTTATTTTTATTATTCATCTAAAAGAATAATTCCAATTGAAAAAAAAGAACGCATTATAGGAAACAAAAAAATATATGAATCTAATATTCAACTCGAAATGGGAGATGCCCTTTGCATAGTAAGTGATGGAGCAATCCATGCTGGAATTGGTCAAATGCTAAATTTAGGCTGGTCCTGGGATGAAATTAATGAGTATTTAAAGGAACTAAATAATGTGAATCGTTCTTCACAACTTATTAATGGTAATTTTATAGGTGTGTGTAACAATTTATACAACAATAAACCTGGTGATGATACAACAATTATGACACTTAAAGTAAGAAAACCGGAGATTATAGATATCTTCATAGGACCTCCTGCAAATAGAGATAATGATGTCTTCCTTTCAAAAATTATGAGAAACAGTAAAAATATCAAAATCATATGCGGAGGAACTACCGCACTTATTGCAGAGAGAGAACTAAATTTATCGTTAGAGGTTGATATGGATTCCATGAAGGAAGATATTCCACCTATTGCATATATGGATGGTTTTGATTTAGTTACCGAAGGAGTTCTTACATTGGGAAAAACCTTAGAAAATATTAAGAATTTAAATAATTCCAATTTTGAAAATATAATCGACTCCAATGATTATGACGGTTGCTCCCTACTTACCAATTTTCTTACAGATGTAGGCACCCATATTAATTTCTACTTAGGAAGTGCGGTAAACCCTGCACATCAAAATCCAAATTTCCCGCTGGACTTTAATATTAAAAAAAATATAATCGATAGTTTAGTAAATGAACTTAAAAAAGCAGGTAAAAAAATTGATGTTATACATATTTAGGGGTTAAGGCCCAATTTCTTTCTCCCTAAAGGTCGAAGAAATTGGGTAGGTCATAAAGGGGTTAGGGCATCTTATTTTACATATGCATATGAAGGTTTTTTATCAAGAATATGTGTTGTTTCTATAAAGCGTATAGTTCCCGATTTAGAACGTGTAACAACAGATGATGTCCTTG
>JAAZIT010000087.1 GCA_012800685.1 Clostridiales bacterium | reverse complement strand
TCTAACTTGTTGGTCAGCATAACGTGAGTCAACGCCAAGGCGAATATGAGCTTCTATGGTTTCATCAAACTTAGCTTTTGCACACTTTGAAGCAAGGTCAAGAGCTTCTGTTGAATCATATAATTTAGCCTTGTCAACAGTCTTTGCGCTGTCAACATACTTCTTACCATGTTTCATTTAATTTTCCTCCTTAAAGTGGTAACATCAAGATGCTAATTCGCATTTTGATTAACGGATAATTTCCTCCCACCGAATGACATTGAAAAACAATGCCTAAAACGTGTTTAAATAAGATTAGTCAACAACTTCGATACCCATTGAACGAGCTGTACCAGCAATCATTTTCATTGCTGATTCCACGCTTGAAGCGTTCAAGTCAGGCATTTTCTGCTCTGCAATTTTTTGAACCTGTTCTTTAGTAATCTTTGAAACCTTAGTTTTGTTTGGTTCACCTGATCCAGATTCAATACCGCAAGCCTTTTTAATAAGAACTGCTGCAGGCGGTGTTTTTGTAATAAATGAGAATGAACGGTCTGCATAAACAGTAATAACTACTGGAATAAGTAGTCCAATATCATTCTTTGTTCTTTCGTTAAAATCCTTAGTAAATGCCATGATATTAACACCGTGTTGTCCAAGAGCTGGTCCAACTGGTGGTGCAGGAGTCGCTTTTCCTGCTGGAATTTGTAGCTTAATTAAGCCTACTACCTTTTGTGCCATTCTTTGCACCTCCGTATAATTGTGGTAAGGCGAGTTATTATTGTAAACTCTCCCACTTGCCAAGCACATTGTCCGCTTAGCAAACTTTTTCGTATGATATGCGTGCTAAACACACATTTAGAAAACCTAGTTCTCTACCTTTGCTATCTGAGTAAGTGGAATAGAAATAGGAGTCTCTCTTCCAAACATCGAAACTAAAAGCTCCGCTGTTTGTTCTTCAAGATCAATACTTTTAACCTTTCCGATCATTCCATCAAATGGATCACCAGAAATTCTAACTGTATCACCTGCTTTAATATTTGTCTCAACGATTTTATCCTTTTCAACACCTAAAGCATCTACCTCAGCGTCTGAAAGTGGGATTGGCTTTGAGCCAGGCCCTACAAATCCAGTACAACCTCTTGTATTTCTAACAATATACCAGCTTTCATCAGTAAGAACCATTTTTACAAGCACATAGCTTGGAAATAGTTTTCTTTCAACTTCAACTGTTTTGTTTTCTCTGATTTCAGTTACCGTTTCAACTGGTATCTTAATTTCAGTAATCAAATCTTGAAGCTTTCGGTTTTCAACTACCTTTTCAATACTCTCAGCAACTTTATTCTCATATCCAGAATAGGTGTGTATTGCATACCATTTAGCTGATTCAGACATATCTAATCCTCCATTTTATCTTGGGGCAAGTCGATTGAAAACCCTTTTTAATTAACTGCCGATATTCACTAGCTTTTGAATAACAAAACCAAGTCCTGTATCCAATCCAGCTAAGAACAAACCGACTACTGCCATTACTACCAAAACAACCCATGTGTTGTTTAGAACCTGCTTTCTGCTAGGCCATACAACCTTCTTCAATTCACTCTTGAGATCTTTGAAGTACTTAATTATTTTGTTGGTCTTTTTGGCTTTTGACTTCGTTTTAGAAGTCTTTGACACCTTTGCCGAAGAATCCTTTGCCATAACAAATTTCTCCTTTCAGCCTACTTAGTCTCTTTATGAAGAGTGTGCTTCTTACAGAACTTGCAATACTTATTCATTTCAAGTCTGTCAGGATCATTCTTCTTGTTCTTTTTCGTGTTGTAGTTTCTTTGCTTGCACTCCGTGCACGCAATTGTAATCTTTACTCTCATTTTCGGCACCTCCTGACGAAATTTGGGTTTCACAAGAACTAATGAAACACCTTGTCCTTAGTTTGTTATATTAATTACAACAAACCGCTTATTTGCCTCCCTCAACTGGCGTAAACGCCCGCAATCTTTTTATATTTCAAAAAAGGCTATGAGGTGTTTTTTGCACAATTTAAACCACAATACCTATGTATCATGTCCTATTTTACATCTGTAAAATAAAAAAATGCACAAAAAATAGACCTCACAAAGAGGTACAACAATCATAACACAATAGTATTGTTATTGTCAAGGGATTTTTTTATGCAATTGTTAAACTTCTGTGAATTCTAAATTTAGATATGTATAAAAACAAAAAGCTGTCTAAACCCTTTGGACAAGGGGTTCTTACGATACTATATCTATATCTATATTTATTTTACTTTATTGGCTCTCTTAAAAACATTTTGCACCTTGAACGGTATTTCTTCTAAGCATTTCTTTATCAATCTCGTTCATTACACGAAATTTATCCATGCTCCAAAGTGGTGCAACTAAATCAGCCTTTGCTCCGTCACCAGTAATACGCTGAATTACCACGTCATTAGGCAATACCTCAAGCTGGTCACAAATTAAGCTAGCATACTCATCTAGCGCAAATACTGAAAAAGGTTTTTCATTATAAAGTCTTTCCAGTTTAGTTCCCTTTAGTATATGTAAAAGATGAAGCTTAACGCTATGCGGGTGGAGTTTCGCCACCTCTTTCGCCGTTTTCATCATCATCTCTCGTGTTTCATATGGAAGCCCATTTATTACATGAATACAAGTTTTTATCCCCTTTGATTTAAGCAAATTATAACCAGTTAAAAACTCATCATAGCTATGACAACGGTTAATTAGATTAGCTGTTTTATCATGAACAGTTTGAAGTCCAAGCTCAACTGTAACATAATAGTCCTTTGAAAGCTGCGCAAAAAAATCGGCAATTTCCTCTGTAATACAGTCTGCTCTAGTTGCCACAGCAATTCCAACAACATTATCAAATCTTATAGCCTTTTCAAAAATCTCTTTTAACGTCTCAAAATCAGCATAGGTATTTGTTCCAGCTTGAAAATATGGGATAAATTTATGGTTATCCCACTTAGAGTTAAGCTTTTCCTTAACTTTTTCAAATTGAACCTGAATATCATCACAGGAATTTCCTGCAAAATCCCCACTTCGTTTATC
>JAAZIT010000086.1 GCA_012800685.1 Clostridiales bacterium | reverse complement strand
ATTGAAACAATTAGCACCGAAGAACCGATTAAGAAGATGTATAACATTCTCGATCCAAGAAAGACGCAAATTTTGGAATCCATAAATCAATATGGGTTAACGGCTAAGTTTTGTATTGTTATAAATCTTACGAATAATCCAGAAATATCTCTATCACAAGAATTTGTACAATTAGCAGCTTATCTCAAGGCTGAGATAGAATTTGACACATACTTAGATTTTGATAAGGACGTTGAGGTTTTTAATGGATAACTAATATTTTAGTTTAGATTTTTGTGTTTCTTATAGCGTTACGAAGTTACCGGTAATTAATTTCCAGTTGGCTAGTTGCTAGATTCTATTTAATAGTTAATAGTCCCTATTTACTTATTAATAATGTTTTTGTATTGGTTTAATAATAAAAACCATATATTACCGCAGAATCGTGACCTACCCTAGATTGTACGAGACTGTAATTCTTTAGTGTGTACCTATTCATTATTGCTGTTACAAAATTTGTACACCTCTATTATAGCATAATAATAATATTAAAAAATTTTTGAATAAATCCCCTTTACTTAATTTGTGCGGTTTTAAGTATAATTCCGAAAAAATTAACTTATAGTTGACTTATTGTAAATTTCATGGTATTATTTAGTATAATTAATTAACAAATAGGGGTGTTGTTTTATGACTATTAAAAAGGCTGCAATTCCATATAGGATTATTACTATTATTACGTTTATGATTGGTTGTGTATTGTTTTCAAGCAGTTTCAAAATAATTTTTAATGTAATTGAGAGAAAGGATCTTTTAAAAACAGAAATGTTTTTTAATATAATTAAAAACTGGACAGAAGTATACTACCCATTTATGATAGCTTTAGCTGTTTGTTTTGTATTAAGTTTAGTTTTTATTAAGGCTAATGACATTGGATTTTCACTTGTTAGAACTTTCTTTATTGGAACAGCTCTCAGAATGGCTTTATATTCATATGAGTTTGTTAAGGAGTTTCAAAAAGTAACAAAAATGGGATGGATTGATAATCAAGATAGCGAGGTTTATATTTTATTTAGTGAAAAGCTTAAGCTTTTACAGAATGTTGATAATGCCGCTAAAATAGGTGTATTGTCTTATACAGTTGTTGTATTATTAATTTTATCAATAACTTCTGTTGTTGCAATTGTTAAAGCATTAAATCCAATAGAAAGCTATGTTGCACCAAAACGAAAAAAATTAAAACATCAAGAACAATTTCAACAGCAATTTCAGCAGAATTTTCAACAGCAAGCTCCACAGCCAAACCAACATCAAGCTCCACAGCCAAACCAACAGCAATATCAGCAGGGTTATCAACAGAAAGCTACGGAAATGTCAGAACCCTTACAGAATTATCAACAGGATTATGCACAACAACCTCCACAAATGGAAGAAGCACAGCAACCAACACAAATGTCAGAGCCCCAACAGAATTATGGAAATCAAATACCACAGCAACAAAATCCACAGGAAACTCCTACAGATAATAAATAGCTATTAATAATATAAAAATCACCCCAATCTTTTTAATAGGATTGGGGTTTTTATGTATTGTGTATTTAAATTTGTTTAAGACTTTCCTTGTTGTTTTTAAGTTTGTAAATCACAAACTATTTTTATAGAAAACAGTTTGTTTTTGTATTGTGAATTATAATTTATTTATAGTAGTAAATGCTTTTATTTTTAGTTAAATTGGGATTTATTTATTATACATTATATTTTTTATATAGATATCAGTTTGTTTTATATAATTATAATCTGTCTATCTTAAAACTATCTTTTTTAAGAGATATATGTGGTGGTAATAAATTTACATAGATATCAATCTGTTTATATACATCAAGCCTTTTAACCCAATCTCCTCTTAACACCTACAGCAAACTCTTAAGCCCTTTCTTATCAAGAACCTTAACCTCACCTCGTGAAACCTTAACTAATCCCTCAGATGAAAAGTGCTTTAGCATTCTTGAAACAACCTCTCTTGCGGAGCTCATGTATTTTGCAATCTGCTCTTGGGTGAGAAAAACTGTATCTCCACCAGTTCTCGCAAGCTCGTCAATTAAAAATACTGCTAGGCGTTTGTCAAATTTCATAAAGAGCATTTGTTGCATTGTCCACATTACCTCTGAAAATCGAGCAGTTGCTGTTTTTAGTGCAAAATTCTCAACGTAGACATTTTTCTTGCTTAAACCTGAAAAAACTGCAGAATTTATAAGTATTGCCTCGGTGTCAACCTCAGCATCTATATATACATCAAAGGTTATAGCCTCGATAACGCAGGAAGCGGAAAGCATACAAAGATCGTTTGGAAAAAGTCGATAAAGTGTGATGTCTTTGCCGTCCTCTGAAAGCATATAAGCACGAACTTTTCCGCTAATCACTATTATAGGTCCAGTACAGGCATGGTTTACACCATGTACATTAGCTCCTTGAGTATAGCTAACCTTATGTGTATTTCGGCAAAGCAGAAGCTGTTCTTCTTTAGTGATTTTATCCCAAAAAGGAAAAATCGTCGACAGAAACTCTGCAAACTCATGTGTAACTTGTTCCATAATAACACCTTCCTATGTTTAATAGTATAATTTTACCATATTACAAAATAAAATGCAACTATATGGAGAATTTTTGATAAAGGGGTAAAACACCTTGACAATTGTCTAGGTATCTATTATAATTATAAAGATAAAAGGGAGTAGCGGCTATTGCGTACGTTTTCGTCAAGACGACCTATGGGTCCGGAGCGTACTTGGATAATTCCAACAGCAAGACTTTTATTGCATTTTTTTGTGCAGTAAAGGTCTTTTATTGTATATTAAGGTGTAAAACAACAGCTAGACTTAATCGTACAGGTTGGGTTATTTTGGGTGGTTAGTTGGGTATAATACTAAGGTTAACCAGCTATTAGCTTATTTAAAACTCGTCCTGCAAAAATGGAGTGCAACTCCTTTGGATTTGCGGAAAGGAATTAGAAAATGAATTATTTTGAAATGGAGGCTGACCAAGTTTTAGAAAAGGTCGGCTCAACCTCTGAGGGGTTATCTAACAAAGAGGTACAGGAAAGGCTTGAAAAAAACGGCTATAATGAAATTGCCGAAGGGAAAAAGGACGGTGTTTTCAAGGTTTTTCTAAAGCAATTCGCTGATTTGCTGGTTATTATTTTGATTATTTGTGCTATTATTTCGGCGTTAACTAACAATCTTGAAAGCTCAATTGTTATTCTCTGCGTTATTATAATGAATAGCGTTATTGGGACTGTTCAGCATTTTAAGGCTGAAAAATCTCTTGAGGCATTAAGAGCAATGTCCGCTCCTTTGGCAAAGGTTTTGCGTGACGGAGGCGTTTGTGAGGTTCCTGCAAGAGAGGTTGTTGTTGGTGACATTCTTCTTCTTGAGGCTGGAAACGTGGCTTCAGCTGACGGTAGGGTTATTGAATCAGCAAGCCTTATGTCAAACGAAAGCTCCCTAACCGGAGAGAGTGACAGCGTATTAAAATACGTCGAGGCTGTTCCATCAAATGGGAAAGAGATTATGATTGGCGATAGAATAGACATGGTTTATTCTGGCTCACTTATTACTGCTGGCCGTGGAGTTATTGTTGTAACTTCAACCGGTATGGATACTGAAATCGGAAAAATTGCCACAATGATTAACAAGGCTGAATCTAAGAAAACACCTTTACAAAGAAGCTTAGATTCATTCTCAAAAGCACTTTCAATAGGAATACTGATTATTTGCCTTATTGTAATGGGGCTTTCAATGTACAGGGGTGAGGAACTTCTTGATGCAATGATGTTTGCTGTTGCCCTTGCTGTTGCCGCTATCCCAGAGGCTTTAAGTTCAATTGTTACAATTTCCTTAGCTATCGGAACTCAAAAAATGGCTAAGCAAAATGCAGTTATTAAAGACTTAAAGGCTGTTGAGGGGCTAGGTTGTGTAAGTGTAATTTGTTCAGATAAAACTGGTACTTTAACTCAAAATAGAATGACTGTTAGAAGAATTTATAATAGTGGTGTTAGCCAAAAAGCTGAAAATTGGGATCAAGCCTGTGATACGGATATGCTTTTAGCAATGTCACTTTGTAATGACGCTGTGTTCACTAAAGAAAGCGACGATACCATTGGCGACCCAACTGAAACGGCTTTAATTGAGTATTTTGGAAAGAAATGCTGTTTAGACGCAAGAGAAAGCTATCCTAGAATTTCTGAAATTCCTTTTGATAGTGACAGAAAGCTAATGAGTACATTACACAACATTGAGGGACAAATTGTTATGTACACTAAGGGTGCTGTTGACAATTTAATTTCAAAAATCACAAGAATTCAGATAGATGGTGTTGAACGAGACATTACACATGACGATATTAAGGTAATTGCAGAGCAAAATATGCACTATTCACAAAACGGAATGAGAGTTTTATGTTTCGCTAAGCGTGTGTTTGACGATAAAACCTCTATTGATTTTGATGATGAGAAAGATTACACATTTATAGGGCTTTCGGCTATGACTGACCCACCTAGACCGGAAAGTGCTGAGGCTGTTGCAGACTGTATAAGAGCAGGAATTAAGCCAATTATGATTACCGGCGACCACAAAGTTACTGCCGTTGCTATTGCAAAAGAAATTGGAATTTTTAAAGATGGAGACCTTTCATTTGACGGAAGTGAGCTTGAGGCTATGACAGATGAGGAGCTTATTGAAAAGCTTCCATACGTTAGCGTTTATGCTCGTGTAAGTCCTGCACACAAGATTAGAATTGTTACACTTTGGCAGTCGCTAGGACACGTTGTAGCTATGACAGGAGACGGCGTTAACGATGCTCCGGCTCTTAAAAAGGCTGACGTTGGTGTTGCAATGGGTATTACTGGAACAGAGGTTAGTAAGGACGCTGCCTCAATGATTTTGACTGATGACAACTTCGCAACTATCATTAAATCTGTTGCAAATGGAAGAAGTATTTACGCAAATATTAAAAACAGCATTATGTTCCTATTAACAGGAAACCTAGCTGCTATCATAGCTGTTTTATTTAACGTTATATTAAGACTTCCTGCTCCATTTACAGCAGTTCAGCTTCTTTTTATAAATTTATTAACAGACTCACTTCCTGCTATTGCAATTAGTATGGAGAGGGCTGATAAAAATCTTTTAAACGACAAGCCTAGAAAATCTAACGAAAATATTCTTGATAGGTCTATGATTATTAACACAGCTGTAATTGGTATTCTTATTTCAATTGCAACAATCATTGCTTTCTACGTTGGCTTTAACAGTGGTGCAGGCAAAAATGCAGTTTTAGGAAGTACAATGGCTTTCGGAACACTTTGTTTAGGAAGACTTTTCCACTGCTTTAATTGCAGAAGTAAAAAGCCTATAAACGTTTTAGGATTTCAAACAAACCCATTTAGCTTAGTTGCTTTCTTTGCTGGAATTGTATTCTTAGATTTAGCTTTATTTATCACTCCAGTTCACAAGGTATTTGGAGTTGCTTCATTAACAGGCTCAATGCTTGGATTCTTAGCTATATTGGCTATTGCTCCAACAT
>JAAZIT010000085.1 GCA_012800685.1 Clostridiales bacterium | reverse complement strand
AGGTCTTTTCTTCTGATATTATGGGTTGGATATTTTGGCTTGGTTTAACTCCCGATTGAATTTGAAGACCAATAGTATCCTGAGAAACCCTTTTTGCAGCATTGTAATTTTTAGGCTCGACAATATTGTCCTTGTCTTTAGATAACATAGTATGTGATTTTGATCTAATGTCATTTTCCATATTCAAGATAGCATCATCAATACTAGTCTCTGAAGGCGTTTTTTTAGATATAGGTGTATTCAAAATAGAATCAATATCCTCAGAAGTAGAACTATTATGATTATAACTAGAATTGCCAACATCTAAATTCTTATTTGGATTTAAGGTCTTACCTGAATATTCATTTAAAATATCTTCAAGCGAAAACTTATCTGCCACTTTATACACTCCCTTGCTAATTTATATATAGCTATTATTTTTTCATGTTTCTACGTTGTCTGACAACCTCATACATAAATATACCACCTGCAACAGAGGCATTTAACGAGGTTATTTTTCCGTTTAGAGGGAGTCTTAATAAGAAATCACATTTTTCTTTAATTAGACGTCCCATTCCAAAACCTTCACTCCCTATGATAAGCCCTACACCGCCGTCAAATTCAACGTCAGTATAATCCTCACCAGCGGCATCCGTTCCGTAAATCCAAACACCATTTTGTTTTAAGTAGTCAATTGTTTGACTTATATTTGAAACTCTAGCAACTGGAAGCCAACTTGCAGCACCAGCAGAGGTTTTAAATACCGTTTGATTAAGTGATGCACTTCTTCTTTTTGGAATAATTACACCATGAGCCCCAGCACATTCGGCTGTACGAATAATTGCACCGAGATTATGGGGGTCATCAATTTCATCACATATAATAATAAATGGATCCTCACCTTTGTTTTTTGCTATTTCTATAATTTCTTGTGGTGACTTGTATTCGGCACAAGCGCCCATAGCAATTACACCTTGATGTACTCCATTATGGCTCATTCCATCAAGCTTTTGTGGTGTAACATTCTTAACAACAATACCACGATCCTTGGCAAGCTTAATTATGTGAACTATCGAACCACTAGCAGCAGAGTCAACAAATATCTTGTCAATTTTCTTTTCGGATTTTAGAGCCTCTAAAACTGGATTTCTTCCTATTATCAGACTAGATAAAAAATCATCTTCAACATCCTCGTCTAAATCCTTATATCCTCTATCTCTAACTCTAGCAGGCCTTGAAGCGTTTCCAAAAACCTTTTGGCTTTCAGAATTTCTATTTTCAATTTTTTTGGGTCTTCTATTAAAATCACTCATACACAATCACTTTCATATGTTACTTTCATTCAATATACCAAATATTAAATAATACTAAGTTATTATACCACAAAAAAACTCAAAAGCCAATAGCTTTTGAGAATTTTTAACTAGTTTCTACAAAAAAGAGACTATAAAATGAGCAATACTACCAATAACGCCATAAGCCCTAAAATAACAGCACTGAACATAAGGAGAAATGTTAGTCGAGTGTTCTTGACCCTTGTTTTTTTTCTTTTGGCTTGCTCTGGACCTATCAGTGATGTATAATATGCGTATATCTCAGAGCCTAGGTGCTTTACAGGGATATACTCCTCGTTACACTTCATAAACAACAGAATCTTATCAAAATGTTCACTCTCAGGACATTTTATCTCAATGATTTGTTTGTTAATACCTTTTAGCAATTTCGTTTCAACCTTTCTTTTGGCAATTTGTTCTTCTATTATCTATATTTGCCTTAAAATCAGTGGTTTATACATTTGAAGTATAGAAAAATGTTGAAAACTATGTTGAAAACCCTATAAGTCAAATTCAAAATGTTGAAAACCTTGTTGAAAGCGTTGAAAACTTTCAGTATTTATGGGCTTTGCGGACTTGTATATATCTGAAACAAACTTTGAAAATGTGTTGAATGTGAAAAAGTACAAAAAAACGGCTTTGAATATTTCTAAACTGTTAACATATCCAAGTTTTTGCTAGTTGTCAACATTGGGCTATATTAACTATGGGATTTGCGTATTTATGAATTAGTTTTCACAAAAAAATGCGGTAAAAAATACGATAAAAAATATAATTATGGAATGTGCGCCAACTAACGTAATTGCAATGGAAAAAAGTCGAGGAGTACAAAAAAATGTACAAATATGCATTTTCCCTAAATTATCTAGTTGTTAAAAATTTTATTGCTCTTTCAATAGAATCCTTTGAGTTTTTCCAATCTGCGTTTTTTCCTGAGTTTCTATAATCATACATATTACAATAATGAGAAATATCATTAATTAAAGTTTTTAAATAATTATTTGTTAGCTCACCACAAGCCTTAACAAATTGATTTTGAAACTTTTTTTCTACATTAGAAACACCAGAGACTAAAAGGTCGTAGTGGTGTAGGCAAAGCATTTCTTGTTTGTCAAATATTTCACGGAAATCTTTCTCCTTGCCATAAAGCTCATAAAAGGTTACCATAAGCCTTTCCATGCCCCATTCAATTTTAGAACAAACGAAGCATTCTTCAACGACTTGAGATACTTTTTTCTGCTTTGCAGTTTTTCCCTCAAAAATAGATTTTCTATCGAAAATATTTTTTTCAAGCTCTTTAAGGTGGGTTTGTATCATTAATGCTAGGGAGAGACGGTTTTTTTGGTTTTGCATTTGCTCAAAATGAGTTTTGCAGAAACCTAAGCGGTTTGTTTCAATTCTTACATCAGGCTCCATCATAGCGGCCCCCATTATATAGTCAATAGTTCTATCCTCAAGCATATTTCGCATACGACAAATAGGGCAGCCACACATTGGCTCAAATATTTCATTAACAGGAATAGTTAAAATACTTTCTCTCATAGTATCCTCCGTTTTGGTATATTTAGTCATTGATTTTGACTCATATATAAAGTATAATGGTTTTATACAATAATTGCAAGAGAGGCGAATGTTTTAAATGGAATTTTACTCGAAAAACAACAATATATACGTAAATCAGCCTGATTTTAACCTTGATGAAACGCT
>JAAZIT010000084.1 GCA_012800685.1 Clostridiales bacterium | reverse complement strand
CCCTCTCCTGCCATCTGTGCACCATGTTCAAGAGCATCAAGAATTTCTTGTCCTGTTGCCTCCACTAAGCAAATTTTATTTCCATATGGATTAACTTTTATAATATCTTCAAAGGTAATATTTCCCTTTTCAACATTTGCTCTAATACCGCCTCCGTTTGCAAAGGCAATGTCCGCTCCAGAAACCTCTTTGTAAGCATCGGCAACCAAGTTTCCAAGATTGGTTTCTTGATTTCTAATTAATCTTCCGCCGTCCTCTGGATTATTTACAACTAAGTCAATATCAGTACTTCCAACAACTGTGTTTTTTAGCTCCTCAAAGCTTTTAGATATATTATTTACAAAATCAAGTGTTTCTTGATCTTCTCCGTTAATTTCTTTAATAAGCTCTGTTTTAATTTTCCCATTAGGAATTGTCAACTGACCCAAAGCACTTAGCTTTGTTCCTGTTGATGACAACACAATCATATTTCCGTCTTTATCCTTGCATTCCTCTGACTCAATTATTGAGTGTGAATGTCCGTCAATATAAGCATTAATTCCTGTTATATTTTCAATTATTTCGTATGTTGTCCATGGCGAGCTTTCAATGTCAATTCCTGTATGTCCAATTGCAATTACATAGTTTGCTCCAGCATTTTTAGCTGAATCAACTGTTTTTTGAACTTGAGCATATAAGTCTTTTCCCTTGTTTCCCTCACAAAAACCATAAATATAATTTC
This sequence comes from Clostridiales bacterium, assembly GCA_012800685.1. Lineage (GTDB taxonomy): Bacteria > Bacillota > Clostridia > Oscillospirales > Ruminococcaceae > JAAZZIT01. The sequence continues at coordinate 1,857 of JAAZIT010000084.1, read as the reverse complement.
CCTCTTCATCTTGAAAATACACTGGTGTGGATTTTGTAAAGGTTTCAGGAGTTGAAATTCCAACATATGCAATCTTAATACCATTATAATCAACCATTTTGTATGGCTCAAATACAGTTTCACCAGTTTTTAAATCCATAAAGTTACAGCTAATATATTCGTATTTTGCATTTTCAGCAATGTCTAAAAAGCTTTGCATTCCAAAGTCAAACTCATGGTTTCCTGGAACTGCTATTGAATATCCTGTCTGTCCCATAATATCAGCTATGTACTTACCTTGAGAAAGAGAACCGATTATTTCACCTTGAATAGCATCTCCTGCATCAACTAAAATAACCTGCTTGCCTTGAGCCTCAAGCTCTTTTTTATATGCTGCAATAGCTGCATAACCAAGAACCTTATCGCTTTTTTCATAAGCATTGTGTGAGTCGTTAGTATAAAGCACAACAATATCATCAGTCGAAATAGAGTTTGTCTGACTTAATGGCATTATTAAATTTGACTTAGAAGCCTCACTAGCCATAGAGGTGGTATTTTTAGCATTAACTTTTTCTGAAGCATTTGCTTCAAGCTGAAATGACTTAGGCAAAATTGACAATGCTGTTGCAAAAGCTACTGCTAGTGCAAAAGTCTTTAAAATTTTTTTCATTTTATTTTCTCCTAAATGTAATAAATAATAATCTTTTTAGTTATTATATTGTATCACAATTTTTGTTTTTTGTCTATAAAAATAAACAAAATATATGTAAAAATTTAATTAGTTAGCGTCAAATATTAGACAATCCATTATAAGAATCAAACTATAAAAAAATCTTTTTCCCTTTGCAAAGAAAAAGATTTTTTACAATATTGCTTGATTACTTATGCCGAAATATGCTGAGAGGTATAAAGCTTATAATAGTGTCCTTTAAGCTCTATAAGCTCTTTATGGCTTCCACATTCCACAATCCCCTTATCAGAAATATACATTATTCTATCACAATTCTTAATTGTTGAAATTCTATGAGCAATAATAAAGGATGTTCTTCCCTTTAAAAGCTCGTTTAATCCCTGTTGAAGAAGTCTTTCAGTTTTTGCGTCAATAGATGAGGTTGCCTCGTCAAGGATTAAAATCTTAGGATCAGATAGGAGTGTTCTTGCAAAGCTAATAAGCTGTTTTTGCCCCTGTGAAAGTGAAGAACCACGCTCATTAACCTCCGTTTTATACTGCTTGTCCATGTCCTTAATAAACTCATGAGCACAAACTGTTTGAGAGGCTTTTATAATTTCCTCATCAGTTGCATCAAGCTTTCCATAACGAATATTATCTAAAATATCTCCGCTGAAAATAAAGCTGTCCTGCATCATTATGCCCATTTGCTTACGCAGTGAATTTAATGTTACCTCTGAAATATCGTGTCCGTCTATAAGGATTTTTCCGCCATTAATATTATAGAAACGTGACAGGAGGTTTACAACAGTAGATTTTCCTGCTCCAGTTGGCCCAACTAGTGCTATACTTTCTCCTGCTTTCACGTCAAAGCTAACATTTTCTAATACATTAGTTCCCTCTTCATATGAAAAGGTTACATCGTTAAAGGATACATCTCCCTTAATATTTGGCAACTCGTATGCACCCTCTTTATCACTTACTGTAACAGGCTCATCAAGAGTTTCAAAAATTCTTTCTAAATATGATATGTTATTAATAAAGTTGTTAAAAAGGTTTGAAAGGTTTAAAATAGGCTGCCAAAATCTTGCGGCATAGGACGTCATTGCGGCTATTGTTCCAAGTGAAACACTTGCGGGAGTCATAACTAAAAGCCCCACTGCAAATATTGCCGCTCTTATAATTGTTGAGATATTATCAACCGATGG
>JAAZIT010000083.1 GCA_012800685.1 Clostridiales bacterium | reverse complement strand
ATCTTCGGAGACATCTACTGAATAGATGCCTCCGATAGATTTAGTAATAATACCAGTTAGTTTTCTTAACATATAATTAGGTACCTGCAACTGAATCATCGTTACTTGGGGATTTGCTATCATTAATAGATGAATCCGAATCCGAATCCGGAGAAGGTTTTTTCGAATTTTCAGAGTCTTGGGATGAATCAGGTTTTGGTTTTTCTGACGAGTCAGGTTTTGGAGTTGGTGTTGTTGTTACAACTAATGACAAGAAATTATCCTTGCTAATACTATCTTCAGTAACCTTTCCAGTTTCAAAGTTAACAGTATACTGTGCATACTCAATATCTTTTCCAGTATCTACATTTTTAACTAAAATTTTATAAGTCTTTTCACCAGTATTAGTAACATTTAGTTTTATAGATTGACCAGCGACCATATCACCTCTATCAATCATATGAGAGGTTACATATGAACCATTAAGATATGCAACAACTTCAAATTTTCCACTTATGCCGGCAGGTATTGGAATTGAAATATCAATTGATTTTTTTTCTTCTATACCAGTCGAAACACCAATCTTAATAACTGATTCTTTTGCTACGTATTTATCCTCTGGCTCAGATTGAGCAATAACCTTGCCTTTATCTTCAAGAGTATTAACATCATATCTCTCATATTTTAGCTTAAGCTCGTTTAGCTTTGAAATAGCTTCTGATTCAGTCAAACCTATTAACTTTGGAACCTTAACATTGGTCTCTAAGGCACCGCTTGAAACAATAACCGTAATAGTTGAACCATAAGCAGCTTCTTCATTTGACTCTGGGGTGGTCCTAATTACATAGTTAACCATTACACTATCATCAGGTTGAGTAATTTTCGTGGCAACAAAACCGTACTTTTCAAGCTCTGAGGCTGCATCTTCATAGGTCATATTAGTTACATCAGGTACAGGTAGCATTCTTTGACCTTTACTTACTGTTAAAACAATGGTTACACCCTTTTTAACCGAAGTTCCAACGGCAGTTCCCTGCTTCATTACAATACCCTCGTCATGTTCTGAACTGTATTCTAAGGATGTTTGGAACTGGAATGTGTTACCATAGGTTTCTTTTACTTCTGAAACACTCATATTTACAAAATTAGGTACTGAAACTCTTGTTCCGTCATCGGTACCCTTGCCAAACTTAGAAAACGCATTAGCAATTATTAACGCCGCAATGATGAATACAGCTACTGATACGGCAGCAAGAATAGGAATGGTGTAGGAACGCTTAGGTTCTTCATCGTCCTCACCGTCTTCGTCATCTTCATCATAATCATCATCGTCATAATCTTCATCATCTATATCACTGCCTACAGGATTAAAGTAACGAGTTGCCTCATCATCACCATTTGCATAGACAGCAGATTTATAACCAAATACGATAGTTTGATCCATTTTAAACATATCCATGTCCTTTATCATTTCAGATGCGGACTGGTATCTCTTTGAAGGATTTCTCTCAATAGCATGAAGAATAATTTCTTCTAATGCCTCAGGAACAGAAGGATTTACATCACGTGGATATGAAGGAATATCTTGCATATGCATAAGCGCAACGGCAACAGGATTATCACCATCAAAAGGCTTTTGACCAGTTACCATTTCATAAAGCATTATACCAACTGAATATAGGTCGCTTCTTTCATCAGTAAAATCTCCCCTAGCTTGTTCTGGGGAAATATAATGAACCGAACCAATAGTTTTGTCTGAAATTGTTTTTCCATCAATACGTGAAAAACGTGCAATACCAAAATCCATCACCTTGATAGTGCCATCAGCAAAAAGCATAATATTTTGTGGTTTAATGTCTCTGTGTACAATTCCTCTATCGTGAGCGTGCTGCAAAGCTCTTAACACTTGTGTTATAAAGTATAAGGCATCTTTCCAACGTAAAATATGTTGTTGTTCCATGAATTCCTTTAGAGTAATTCCATCTATGTATTCCATAACAATAAAATTTATCTCATCAGAAAATCCTACGTCGAATATTTTAACAATATTTGGATGTGATAGCACTGCAATAGCCTTGCTTTCATTTCTAAATCTTCTTAAAAATTCTTCACTTTCAGCATACTCGTTTTTCAAAATTTTAACTGCTACTATCTTGTCCTCCATTAGGTCAACAGCTTTATATACGTGAGCCATTCCACCAATTCCAATTAGTTCAGTTATCTCATACCTGTCATCGAGCTTTCTACCTATGTTTAAATCCATTTCTTCCACTCCTACATTAGTTTTTAATAATTGCTATTGTAATATTGTCTTTCCCACCATGAGTATTAACGTATTTAATTAAATCTTCAGCTGATTCATTTATTTCTTTATTTGTAACATAATCATGAATCAGTTCATCTGAACAATAATTAGTTAAACCGTCAGAACATAATAAAGCATAAGACTCGGGTTTTAAGTCGACTTCAAAATAATCAACATCAACATCTCTTTCTGTACCTATAGCCTTTGTTATTACATTACGCATTTTGTGCTGCTTAATTTCTTCCTTAGTTATTTTCCCTTGCTTTAAAAGCATACTTACATATGTGTGGTCGTTTGTTACTTGAGTGATTCCATTATTATCAATAATATACGCCCTACTATCACCAGCACTTGCAATAAAACATATATTATCTCTAACAATTGCAACAACACAAGTTGTGCCCATACCATTTTTTTCTGAAGAAACTTCGCTTTTTTTATAAACTAAAGAGTTAGCAGCGTTTACTGATGTAAGTAATAAATTTCTCAAACTGTTATTACCCATATCTAAACGGAAGCTAGCACTAATACGATCGTAAATTGCTTTTGCAGCAATCTCACTTGCTTCTCGACCGAAAACTGCACCGCCCATACCATCGCATACTATAGCGAGTGCTGCTTGATTTTCAAAAAGCTCAATTTTAAAATTATCCTGATTTTCATTTCTAATCCGTCCTATATCAGTTTTACCTGCAACATACAAGCGGTTCACCTTCCTTTGTCTATATATTTTCCTGTTCTCTTCTTAACTGTCCACAAGCTGCTTCAATATCGCTACCAAGAGTTCGTCTTATAGTTGCATTAAGTCCTAAGCTTGTTAAATAATTTTGGAAAACAGCCGCCGATTTTCTAGTTGAAGAATAATTTCTCTCTTTTATCTTATTTACAGGGATAATGTTTATATGACAAGGCAATCCCTGTAGAAGCCTTTGGAGTTGCTTTGAATGTTCCCTGCTGTCATTATGCTTATCAATTAGGGCATACTCAAATGAAATTCGCCGCCCTGTTACCTTAAAGTAATATTTACAAGCTTCTATTAGCTCATAGATATCATATTTATCGTTAATTGGCATTATTTCACTTCGACTGGCATTGTTAGCCGAGTGTAGCGAAATGGATAATGTTAAACCCAATTTTAAATCAGCAAGCTCATAAATTTTCGGAACAATTCCACAAGTTGAAAGCGAAAGATGTCTTAAGCTTAGATTTGTTCCATTCTTTGAGGAAACAAGATTTAAAAATCTTAAAACATTATCATAATTATCAAGTGGTTCACCAATTCCCATAAGAACTATACTAGAAACCTTTTGTTCAGAATTTCTTTCTGTTTCGTATAATTGTAAAAGTATTTCAGATGGTAATAAATTTCTTTTAAACCCAGCAATAGTTGAAGCACAGAACTTGCACCCCATTTTACAGCCAACCTGAGTTGACACGCAAAGACTATTTCCATGGTTGTAACTCATCAAAACAGTCTCAATATAATTTCCGTCCGAAAGCCTATATAGATATTTTACAGTATTATCTATATTAGATTCAAGTCTTTTGACAATAAATAGTGATTTTATACAAAAACGTTCCTCTAAAATTGTGCGAAATTGTCTAGATAAGTTGGTCATTTCCTCAAAAGTGGTGATTCTCTTTAAATGTAGCCACTCAAAAACCTGTTTTGCACGAAATTTCTTTTCTCCTAAAGTAGTAATTTCGTTTTCTAATTGCCCGAGACTTAAACTTAATATGTCAATTTTATCATTTGTAATGGTTATCACCTTACTTTCTTGAGCTTAACGAT
>JAAZIT010000082.1 GCA_012800685.1 Clostridiales bacterium | reverse complement strand
GGTTTATTCCTGTTGTTTATGATGAAGTTAGAGACCAAGAGCGTGTTCAAGCGAACAAAGTCATTGACAGAAAAGAACTAAAAATGTTTCATGATGATTTACACAACTATCTTAGAAAAGCAATTCCTGGCATTTACCAAGAAGGTATTTTGAATGGTAAAACTGTAGATGTTAAAAACGTTAAAGAACTCAAGGCACTTGATAAGCAAATTAAGATTGAAAAAGAAATTAGGGAAAAAGAACTTGCTAAAACTACAGCATATAAAAAACCACTAGAAAATTTTAATAAAATCGAAAAAAATGCTAAGAGATCAATTCTTGGAAATATTCAGTTTAACGACAAAGAACTTAACGCTATTAAATCGCTAATTTCATCAAGTAACAAAGTTTCTTCTACTTACGAAAAATACAAAAAAAAGGCAGATTCCAAAATTGAATCTCTAAGGTCTGAAAAAATAGAATTTGGAGAAGCTGCATTAAAGCTGTACGAAGAAGTTGATGAATTAAAATTAAAATTAGATACTGCAGCAAAACGTACAGATTTCTTAGAGAAAAAAAATATGCAAGCTGATATGTCTCTACAGATGTTAGATATTTTCACAGGTGGCAATTCATTATATGAAATGCAAGGATTAAATCTTGATGAATTTGATGCACTAATAACTCTAGTGAAAATGAGAGATAAGGATTTTATTAAGTCCGAAAAAAATCTTAAAGATGCAAAAGAAATATTTGAAAGTGTGCCTAAGACCAGTAGAATATTTGAACCTGTTTCTAAAGCTTTAAACTTAGTCTTGGAAAAATTAATTGAGTTAGCAAACTCATTGCGATTCAGAGGTCCTAGACTATAATCGTTTTTTCCATTGGTTTTATGGCTTTTATTTTTTCGTTTTTTTCAATATTGTTTTAAATATTATTTCTTAATACTCTTTTAAATACTCTTTAGGGGTGTTTTTGCTCCACTGTTTAAAGGCTGTAATGACATGAGAAGGTAACAAATTGTATGCGAGAAGGGTACAATTTGTATGCGAGAAGGTAACAAATTGTATGCGAGAAGGTAACAAATTGTATGCGAGTAAACAATAGACTGTATGTAAAAGGTAACAGTGTTTGACACTGTTACCTTTTAATTGTAATATTAATTTATTGGGAGGTCTTCTATGTCTAAATTAGCAGTTAAATATAATAACGATTTGAACTCAATTCCTTTAAGAAACTTTACTTCAAGTGAATTGAATATATTTCTAACTATTTGTGCAAATATTAAAGAGAAAAATTGCGACCTGGTAAACTATGACTTCGATAAGTTAAGAGAATTAGCAAGGTATGAGTCGACAAGTATCGAAAGGTTTGTGGCTGACCTAAAATCTACCTACAGTAAATTACTATCTACCAGTTACACGCTCGAAGATGAACGCTACATTGAGTCCTTTACATTGTTTAATCGATACACAATTGATAAGAAGAAACAGACTGTAGAGATACAGGTTAATGAGAACTTTAAGTACATTCTTAATGATCTTAACCTGGGCAATTTCACCAGGTTCGAACTACGAGAATATACCGACATCAACTCTACCTATTCAAAAGCATTATATATGCGTTTAAAACAATGGAAATCAACTGGTAAGTGGGAAGTAACATTAGATGAGTTTAAGCGTGTTTTATCAATTCCAGATAGTTATAAGATGAGTGCGATAGATAACCGTATTCTTAAGTTAGCCGAAGTAGACCTTGCACCCTTTTTTAAAGGGCTGAAGATACAAAAACTCGATAGAAACAATAAGAAGAGTGGTAAAGGTAGACCCGTTAAAAAACTTGTCTTTACGTTTCAGCAACAAGATGATTCGATACTAAAAATACAGCCAAATAAATATGCTCTTGGTAAATATGAGAACGTTTATTTAACTGAAGCTGAGCATAAGCAAATCAAGCTTGAAATGAAAAAATACTATTTAGTTGAAGAAGTCAGCGAATGGAAACATAAGAAAAAATCAGAGAGTAACAACAATGATTACGCCTTAATAATGGCGTTCGATAAGAACAAGGAAAAGAACGTTAGTGCCAAACAGCATGAGTTAAATCAAGAAAAAGTTAGGAATGAAATCCTAAATTTGTACGCTGATTTTGATGAGGAAGAATTAATCGATATTCAAGGGAATATTTTTAATCAGCTTAAAATTAAAGAGGAATAACGTGATATGATAGACTGGTTATAGAGATCATAGAGAGGGGTTAGAAAATGGATATAATTTTATCGATTATTGAAATAATAGCAGATGCTTTTATTGCTAAACCGCAAAAATTATTGGATAGATATATCAGACCAGATAAAAAGAATAAGTTAATAATGAATGTCCTTTCGGTTCTGTTTGTATACACGGCTATTCTACTAACAGTAGTTCTGATCTACTTTATCTCAACATTCATAAAAAAATAGAGGCATTCAAGCCTCTATTTTTTTTATTTATTTAGTTATTTAATTGATTCCAAGATGAGTACCAACCTACTTTATTAACATCTAGTACGGTTCCACAACCATTGTAATTGTTTTTGCTAATCGAGTTCGCTACTCCATTCATCCAATTAACAGGTATTGATTTAACTACCCCTCCAGCCAAAACAGCCCATTTTAGCCCTGGATAAGCTACATACAATCCCATCAGTAATACTGTGTTCTCTGCTTTTGTCATTGCCCACGCTGCATTTAATGAAGCTGCATCCAATCTAAGTTTATATGCATGGCTTGTTGTAGCTGATTTACTTCTAAATTCTCGCCTAGAATTCCAAATAGTTTGCGTCATTGTATAACCACACATAGGTCCTGTTGTATATGCGTACGTTTCCATCATCGGAAATTCAACTGACTCTATTCCTTCTATTGCAATTTCCAAATAGGTTTCTGGCGTAAGGTTCTGCCCAGTCAATTCATTAAATTCAGAAAAATCAAATGCATAGACTATGTCTTTAATTAAATCATAATCATATACATACCTGTAATTTTCTTTAGATAGAGAAAGTGTTATCTCGTTTTGCATATCCATGATTTCTTGGACAGCATCTGGAGCACTACTGTATGCTTCAGAATCTGTATGATAATAAGATTCATCATCTATCATTAAAGTTACTTCGTTAGATGCAGATATTGGAATACTAAACACTATTACCATACCCAAACACAAAATAGATGCCAATATTTTTTTACTGATATTTTTCATATTCTCTCCTTTACCTTTCGGTCGTTACATTTATTGTCTCATTTTTTAAATAAAAAATAAGACTATTAAAAGTAATCTAACATGCTATGATTTGTTGTTAGCAGTATTAGATACTTTGTTTTTTTTTTATTCTTAGCTTCGCAGAACATGTAGAAGTTTGGTACAAACTGCTATAACATGCTACAGCAGTTTTTTGCTGTGCTTTAAAGCCTTTTTTCTTTATGGTATTATTCTTTTAAGAGAGCCCCTTTTACGAAGTGGGGCGTGGAGGTCTTAATGGCACATTCAGAGAAGTTTACAAAGGCTGCAATTTTTGGAATTGCAAGTCATATCGAACGCAAAACAGAAAATCACAGTAATGAGTTTATAGATATTTCTAGGACTCGTCTTAACTACAGCTTACTTAGTGATGACAGCGATCTAATCACTCGACTAAATAATCGGCTTGCAGAAGTCCATGTTTACAACCGAAAAGATGTTAACGTGATGGTAGACTGGGTTGTTACTCTACCAGAAGAGCTTAAAGACGCTACAGAGAGCGATAAGCGTGATTTCTTCAGCAATACCCATGATTTCCTTGTAAATCGCTATGGCGGGCTCAAAAATGTGGTTTGCAGCGAAATTCATGTTGATGAAACAACCCCACATCTGCATTTTGGGTTTATTCCTGTTGTTTATGATGAAAACAGAGCCCAGGAGCGTGTCCAAGCAAACAAAGTGATTGATAGAAAAGAACTAAAAAT
>JAAZIT010000081.1 GCA_012800685.1 Clostridiales bacterium | reverse complement strand
TTGCAGCACACTTTCCACATTCAACGCACTTAGATTTATCAATAATGCACTTTTGGTTTTTATCAAAAGAAATTGCACCAACACGGCATACGTCCTCACATCTATGTGCTAGACAGCCACGACAAACCTCTGTAACAGTATGACCACCAACTGGACATTCGTCACAGGCAATCTCTATTACCTCAATTATATTTGAGTTGGTTTTGTCACCACCTATGGCTAGCTTAATTCTTTCCGCCACAATTGCTCTCTCTTTATATATACAACATCTCATTGTTGCTTCAGAGCCTTTTACAACAGTTTTAGCAATTTCGTTAAATACATCAAAAACAAGACTGTCATCCCACGCATGACGTGCAACTTCTCTTAGAACCTTGTATTTTAGATGCTGAACCTTAGTGTCAAATTTTTTCATTACTATATCCTTTCATGTTTAGCTCTATATCTATATCATATCTATTAAAAATAACTAACCTTAATGCCCTTTCCCATTTTCTTTAGACATTCTGAAAGCTCATCAACAAGCCTCATTTTAATGCTGAAATTTATTGGGAGATTAGGATTTTGGTGTGCAGGATTAACTGCTTTTCCCACATAGAAGTTAATATCAGTGGCTTCCTCAAAAAGAAGTCTAGCTATTTGTGATGCACCGTCTTCTTTTACAGCCCAATCAGAATAAAAGTTATTTTCATCTAAAAAATCTTGTGCGTATGCTAAAACCTTATTAATTGTAATAATACCTTCTGTTACAAGGTCAATTCCCTTTACTCTAGCAATTGGAGGAACTTCTTCATCAATATATTCCAAAACCGGAATAACATCTTCACCTAAATATTCAGCAGCTATGGATGAGGTTGTTCCACCACAAACAATATGCTTTCCACCCTTTGAAAAGAAAAGTGTCATCATTTTTTGGCAGTCATCAGGATTTGCAGGTGGTCCTATTATTAGGTTAATTTGGTTTCTCTCACGAATTTTTATGGTCGCAATAGTTGTGTCGTCACCTGCGTTACCACCATATAACGCCTCACATTTGTCAAGAATTATTGAAGATATGGTTTTTGCAGTAAGCTCATTCTCATAATATTTTTCTATATAGCTTATGATATTTATACGTTGCCAACCATAGTTAAGCTCCATTCCCACGCCTGCATAAATTGCTCCATCAGACATTGCTATAAAAACATCATTTTCTTTTAAGATAACCTTTGACTTAACTACATTTTTTCCATCAATAACCATGCTGTTTTTTGAATACTCATAGTTTTTTCCATCTCTAAGCATAACAACATGAGGGTTATCAAACTGGATTATTTCAGCCTGTTTATTATTAGTTATCTTAATAATTGTAAATGTTGAATAGGCAATCCCTCTTACCTCACAAACAGGTAAGGTAGCCGCAATGGTATTTACGCACTCCTCTATTGACATATTATTAGCCATCATAGTTGAGATAATATTTGAGGTTAATGTAGAGAGTATACAAGCTTTAACTCCACTCCCCAAACCGTCAGCTAAAACCATAATTAAATCACCGTTTTGCTGATGTACTATTTCAACGTGGTCACCACAAAGCTGTTCGCCTTTTTTATTGATACTTCTATATCCAACGTCTGCGCACAGGCTATTCATTAGTTAAAGTCTCCTTAAGGTTTGTTAGTGCAATTTTAGTTTCTGCGGTTGTTTCACCTAAAAGTGAAGCAATCTCCTGCACAATTCTCATCTGCTTTTCAATCACCTTATCAGTTATATCCACAGCATTTTTACTAACATTTTCTTTTCTTGAACATTCTTTCTCTTCTTCAGTTATATCACGCATTATAGCCATAATTATATGGTACGCTTTATCATAAATTATTGATTCTTCAACAAATTTATCATACTCAGCTAAATAAACACGCTTATTGTGAATGTTTTTTCCAGTTCCAAGTACGTCAATAAATGAGCATGGGTCAAGTATTCTAATAACTGGGTTTCCCAAAACATCATTTGAATACTTAATGTTCATTATTTTCTTTGCTGCGGCGTTAATTTGTTGTACCTCTAAATCTTCATTTAGAACTATAATTCCATTTGGTGTATTTTTAATAATTGTATCAGAAAAGCTTTCGGCTTTTTCCTTTAAATAAGGAAGGCACATTGTTAAATCGGCTTTTCCTTGAATTACAGCAACAGCTTTTTCACGGCAGGTATTATAACCACAAGAACCACAGTTTAACTCGTCCTCCGGATTATGCTTACCCATTTGTCTTAGAACTTCTGTAACAGCCATGCTTCCCGGCATTGTTCTATGAAGTCCAAGAAAAGGCATTTCTTGTTTTAAAATATCTAAATCTAGCTTTTCAACTAGAAAATCTTCTTTTTTTGCATAGCGATTTACGGCAACAACATCACGAATTACAGCTCGGTGTTGTTCGTTCATAGTAGGACCACCAATACAGCTTCCTGCACAAGCAGACATCTCTATAAAGCACTTTGAAATATTTCCGTCAATAATATCCTTAAGGG
>JAAZIT010000080.1 GCA_012800685.1 Clostridiales bacterium | reverse complement strand
TGTGGAGGGCACAACGTCCTTATGATTGGCACTCCTGGTTCTGGGAAAAGTATGCTAGCTAAGCGTATGCCCTCAATTCTTCCGCCAATGACTTTTGAGGAATCAATTGAAACCACAAATATTCACTCAATAGCGGACAAGCTAGACCCAAACTCACCATTAATTACAAAAAGACCCTTTCGTTCCCCACATCATACAATTTCATCTTCGGGATTGTCTGGTGGTGGTACAATTCCAAAACCTGGTGAAATTTCACTTGCTCACAATGGATTGTTGTTTTTAGACGAGTTAGCTGAATTTTCAAGACCGACTATTGAAGTCTTAAGGCAACCTTTAGAGGATCAAAAGGTTACTATTTCAAGAGTGGCTGGAAGTATTACATATCCATGCTCTTTAATGTTAATTGGAACTATGAACCCTTGCCCATGTGGGTATTACGGTCATCCAACAAGGAACTGCACCTGCAAGCCAACTATGGTTTCTAAATACTTATCAAAAATTAGTGGCCCTATGCTTGACAGGTTTGACATTCATGTTGAGGTTTCGCCTGTGGTGTTCGATGAAATTTCATCTGTTAAAAAGGAAGAAAGCTCAGAAAGAATAAGAGAGCGTGTTATAAAAGCAAGGGAAATACAGCTTAAAAGATTTAAGGGAACAGGAATAACCTGTAACGCAAGAATTACATCAGAAATTATTAGAGATGTTTGTCAAATGACAGACGGCGCTGTAAGTATACTAAAAAAAGTATTTGAAAAGATGGGGCTTTCGGCTAGAGCATATGACAGAATACTTAAAGTATCGAGAACTATTGCCGACATGGAGCAAAGTGAAATTATTGACAGAAGGCACATTGCACAGGCTGTTCAATACAGAAGCCTTGACAGGAAGTACTGGGCTTAATTTTGATATTTTAAATTATAAATAATTTGAAAGGAAAGATGTAAATGGGAAGAGCGTTAATTATTGGAGCAGGTGGAGTTGCAGGAGTTGTAATTCACAAATGCTGTCAAAATAGTGAGGTTTTTCAAGAAATTTGTATTGCAAGCCGTACAAAATCTAAGTGCGACAAATATAAGCAGGATCTTAGTGGTAAAACTAAAACAGTTATTACAACCGCAAAGGTTGATGCCGATAACGTTCCTCAGCTTGTTGAGTTAATTAAAGAATATAAGCCTGATGTTGTTATAAATGTTGCTCTACCATATCAGGATTTGCACATTATGGACGCTTGTCTTGAGTGCAAGGTAAATTATATGGATACGGCAAACTATGAGCCAAAGGACACAGCTAAGTTTGAGTACAGCTGGCAGTGGGCATATCGTGAAAGGTTTGAAAAGGCTGGTATAACTGCACTCTTAGGCTGTGGCTTTGACCCCGGAGTAACTGGTGTTTTCTCGTCATATGCAATGAAGCACCATTTTGATGAGATTCATTACATTGACATTCTTGACTGTAATGGCGGAGACCATGGTTATCCTTTTGCAACAAATTTTAACCCTGAAATTAACATTAGAGAGGTTTCAGCAAAGGGTTCTTACATTGAAAACGGAAAATGGATTGAAACCGAGCCAATGGAAATTAAGAGAGAATATAACTTTAAAGAGGTGGGACAAAAGGATATGTATCTTTTGCACCACGAGGAGCTTGAATCCCTTGCAATAAATATTAAGGGAATTAAGAGAATACGCTTTTTTATGACATTTGGACAAAGCTATTTAACTCATCTAAAATGTCTTGAAAATGTTGGAATGACATCAATTGAGCCTATTATTTATGAGGGAAAAGAAATTATCCCACTTCAATTTTTAAAAGCAGTTCTTCCAGACCCTGCTAGTTTAGGACCTAGAACAGTTGGAAAAACTAACATAGGCTGTATTTTTCAAGGTGTTAAAGATGGAGAGCCAAAGAATTATTATCTGTATAATATATGTGATCATCAGGAATGCTATAAAGAGGTAGGTTCACAAGCTATTTCATATACAACTGGTGTTCCAGCTATGATAGGTGCAATGATGCTAATCACTGGAAAATGGGACAAGGCTGGAGTTTACAACATTGAAGAATTTGATCCAGACCCATTTATGGAGGCTCTAAATAAGTGGGGACTTCCATGGCAGGAGGATTTAAATCCTGTTCTAGTTGATTAGGCTCTTAGAGAATTTCAAGTAGTAAATTGGAATTTTTAAAGTGTTTAATACAACACAATAATTATTTAGTTTTAACTAGCAACTAGTTATAAGCCAACAAACCCGTCATAAAGAAAAGAGGTTTTTCTATGAATACTAATGTTTTTAGAAATTTAAGCTACGGAGTTTATGCAATCACTTGTTGGGATAATGGGAGACCTACTGGTTGTATTGCAAATAGTGCAATGCAAATTACATCTAGCCCTGCAACCATAGCTATATCAATTAACAAAAACAATTACACCCACAGTTGTATTGAAAACTCCGAAAGCTTTGGGATTTCAATTTTAAAAGAAACTACAGACCCTAGCGTTATAGGAACGCTTGGGTTTAGCTCTGGAAAAGATGTTAACAAGTTTGAGGGTGTTTCTTATGAGGTTAAGGATTATTTTCCTATTTTAACTGACTGTTGCGGATATATTACCTGTAAGGTTACAAACAAAATGGACTGCGGAACTCATACGGTTTTTCTTGGTGAGGTAACTGGCGGAGATATTTCTGACGGCGACCCTATGACATATTCCTATTACCACAAGGTGATTAAAGGAAAAAGTCCTAAAAATGCACCAACATATATTCCTGATGAAGAAATAACAGATTCTTACGTTTGTTCAGTTTGTGGTTATATTTATGATGGAGAAGTTCCATTTGATGAGCTTCCGGAAGATTACAGATGTCCTATCTGCAACCAGCCTAAAAAGGTTTTTCAAAAGAAATAGTATTGAAGGAGCGAAGTTTAAGTGATTAATTTTGACATTGATTCAGTTAAGACGCCATGTTATGTGGTTGACCAAAGTCTGCTTGAGAAAAATCTTCAGGTTTTAAAAGGGGTTTCTGATAAGACAGGAGCAAAAATTCTTTTAGCACAAAAAGCTTTTTCAATGTATGGCGTGTATCCAGTTATAAAAGAATACCTATGTGGAACAGCTGCAAGTGGTATTTTTGAGGCAAAGCTTGGATATCACGAAATGGGTGGAGAGGTTCACGTTTTCTCACCTGCATATAAGGGAGAGGACGTTGAAAAGCTTGTTAGAATTGCTGACACCATTATTTTTAATAGCTTTTCTCAGTGGAAAAAGCACAAGAATATTGTTTTAAAGGCTGATAAGAGTATAAGCTGTGGAATTCGCATAAACCCAGAATATTCTGAAATTGAAACTGATATATACAACCCATGCTTTCCAGGCTCGAGACTTGGTGTAACCCTTGATAACTTTGATGAAACCCTGCTTGAGGGAATCGAGGGACTTCATTTTCACACCATGTGCGAGCAGGGTGCTGATACACTCGAAAGAACCTTAAAGGTTG
This sequence comes from Clostridiales bacterium, assembly GCA_012800685.1. GTDB lineage: Bacteria > Bacillota > Clostridia > Oscillospirales > Ruminococcaceae > JAAZZIT01. The sequence continues at coordinate 39 of JAAZIT010000080.1, read as the reverse complement.
TTGACAAAAAATTCGGTAAATATCTTTCACAGATGAAAT
>JAAZIT010000079.1 GCA_012800685.1 Clostridiales bacterium | reverse complement strand
TATTGAAAGATATAGTGTTCTTCGTTCTTACATGGCAGTTGATAGAGCGGACGTGGCTGTAATAGTTATTGATGCAACTGTTGGATTTACGGAACAGGACAGCAAGGTGGCTGGCTATGCTCATGAAAAGGGTAAGGGCTGTGTTATTGCTGTGAATAAGTGGGACGCAATAAAAAAAGAGACAAACACCATGAAGGAATTTAAAGATAAGCTAACGTGCGATTTTGCATTTATGTCTTATGCACCATTTGTTTTTATCTCTGCCGTTACAGGACAGAGGATTGACAAGCTTTTTGAAATGATAAAATACGTTGCTGAACAAAACGCAATAAGAATATCCACAGGTCGTTTAAACGATGTGCTTTCTTATGCAACTTCAAGAGTTCAGCCTCCATCAGACAAGGGGAAACGTCTAAAGATTTATTACATGACACAGGCTTCAACAAAGCCACCAACATTTGTTTTGTTTGTTAACAGATCTAATCTTTTCCATTTCTCTTATCAACGTTATATTGAAAATCAAATCCGTGAAACCTTTGGACTTGATGGAACACCTGTAAGGTTTGTGGTACGTCAGCGTGATACAGAGGATGTAAAATAATTGTTGAAAAAGCGAAAAAATTAGTCATTTTGGAGGACTTAGAATGGAAATATTTAAGCTTATAATAGGCTTATTAATGTCAATGGCATTCGCATACTTTTTGGGAAGCTTAAATTCAGCAATTTTAGTTTGTAGGATAGTAAAAGGACAGGATATTAGAAAATACGGAAGTAATAATGCAGGACTAACTAATGTTCTTAGAGTGTATGGTAAAGGTTTAGCTCTAGCAACACTTATTTGCGACTTGGGAAAGGGCATTATTGCTGTAACCTTTGCAAAGCTAGTGGTTGGAAAATTAATGGGGGTCACTGTACTTGGTGACGAGCTTTTTATTTGTTATGTTGCAGCAGTTTTAGTAATGATTGGTCATATTTTCCCAATTTATTATGGTTTCAAGGGCGGAAAGGGAGTTCTTATTGGGGCAACCTCACTTCTGACTGTTGATCCACTAAGCTGTATTTTATCTTTGTTAGTTTTCGCAATAATACTTTATTTTACTAAATTTGTTTCATTAAGTTCAATGTTTGCTGCTCTTTCTTTCTCAATATTTACTGTTTTAACACAGTGGCTAAGGGGATATGAAAGCTATGGGTTAAATGCTTTAATGGTGCTAATTATGGCACTTATTATAATAAGCAAGCATAAGCAGAATATTCAGCGTTTGTGTGATGGAACTGAAAATAAACTTAGCTTTAAAAGCAAGAAAAAGTAGAAGGAGAATACTTATGTCTAGTATCACAGTTTTAGGCTCAGGTGGATTTGGTTTGGCACTTGCGGTAATGTGTAACAATAACGGTCACGAGGTAACTGTTTGGTCAAAATTTCAAGATGAAATTGATGTTATTAAAAGAACTGGTGAGCTAAAGGTTAAGCTTCCAGGAATTCTTATTCCGAAAGAGATAAAGCTAACAACTGATATATCAGCAGCACAGGGTGCAGATATGATTATTATTGGAATCCCTTCAAAGTTTGTTAGAGAGGTTTGTTGCGAGGTTGCTCCTTTTGTATCAGAAAACACTGTAATAGTGAACACCTCAAAGGGTCTTGAAGAAGGTTCTTTAAAAAGAATGAGCCAAGTTGTTGGAGAATGTATTAAAGATAATTCTGTTGTTGTTCTAACGGGACCATCCCACGCTGAGGAGATTGCTCGTGGAATGCCAACAACAATTGTAGCGGCTTGCAACAACATGGAAAAAGCAAAATATGTTCAAGGGACAATTTCTAATAAAACATTTAGAATATATATTAATGATGATGTAATTGGAAGCGAAATCGGTGGTTCACTAAAAAATATTGTGGCACTCGCTTGTGGAATTATTGACGGTATGGGCTTTGGAGACAATACAAAAGCCGCTTTAATGACAAGAGGGATACATGAAATAACTGCACTAGGTGTTGCTATGGGTGGAAAAAAAGACACATTTGTTGGTCTAACTGGAATTGGGGATCTTATAGTAACTTGTACAAGTATGCATTCGAGAAATAGACGTGCTGGAATACTTATCGGACAGGGCAAAACCCCTGAAGATGCAGTGTTTCAGGTTGGTACTGTTGAGGGATATTTCTGTACAAAAACCGCTTGCCAATTAAGTGAAGAGTTGGGTGTTGAATGCCAATAACAGAAGCCCTTGCTGATGTTCTTTTTAATGGAAAATCTGCTAAAGAGGCGGTTTCTAAACTTATGACAAGACCTAGCAAAAGTGAAAATGAAAGCGATTTTCTTTCATAGTTTTTTAAAGCAGTGTGTTAGTATTAGTGTTAGTGTTAGTAAAAGTATAAGTGTAATTGATAAGTCTTAATGATAATATCAATTGCACTTTTTTTCTAAAGTTTTTAAAATACTAGTATTATATAAAATATATTATAATTTAGCTTATTTAAGCTTTATATTGAATTGCTTTGGTT
>JAAZIT010000078.1 GCA_012800685.1 Clostridiales bacterium | reverse complement strand
TAATACAAAACTTTGCCAAAAATTCATAACTTTAATACAAAGCCCCACCAAAAACTTTAATAAAACTCTTTCCACAACCTAACGCAAATATCACAGCATTAATTTAACCCACTACTACAACCCTAGCCCAAAACACCCACGACTTTAATACAAAACCCACCAAACCCCTAATGCAACCCCCCAAAAAACCTTAAAAAGATAAATTAGGAGAAAAAATGAGCAGTGAAATGTTTTTTAGCGTCAACGAAGAGATTAGAATATTTTTATATGCCTGTATTATGGGCGTGTTTTATGGAATAGTGTATGACGCTTTTCGAGTTATAAGGGCAAGCCTGCCCCATAATAATGTAATTGTATTTTTTGAAGATTTAATATATATGCTTTTTTGTGCCTTGTGTTATTTTGTATTTATAATGGAGCTTGCAAGAGGACAGCTAAGACTGTATATTTTAGTGGGAAATTTATTAGGCTTCTCGCTAGAACACTATACTGTTGGTAACTTGTGTGTCAAAATTTTAAGAACTATTGCAACTTTTATTAGAAATTGGATAATAAAGCCTATTTATAAGTACACCATTGGAATATTCCTTTGTGCAATCTGTAGGATTTTCAAAGGAATTTACAGCAAAATAAGGCTGAAATGTACAACTTTAAAGAAAAGTAAAAAAAGTCGAAAAAAAGCCTTGAAAGTTGATGATAGAGTGGTGTATAATAAAAATGTATAAATAATTAAAATATTTTAAGCTAGTGTAGAAGGCTGATGGAAAAAGATAAGGAAGTGAAACCATGACAAAGAGGATAAGTGATAATAAAGGGACTGAAAAAAATAAAAAATCCCTTATTAATTATATCTTTATTGCTGTGATTGCTGTTTTAATATTGTACACAGTAGTGTCTATGGTAAATCAACAGGCAAAAATTGCTGAAAGCAAAGAGGAACTAGCACAGGTAAAAGATAAGATTGCTGTTGCACAACAAGAGAATGATGAATTTGCAAGACTATTAAGTGCAGAGGATGAAAAAATTTATATGGAAAGAATAGCAATCGAAAGAATGGGCTATGGCTATCCAAACGAAAAACGTTATTACGCAATGAGCGGAAACTAATTAAAGGTTGGGACTAATTAAGGGTTGGAAACTAATTGATGTTGGGACCAATTAAAGGTTGGGACTAATTAAAGGTTGGAAACTAATTGATGTTGGGGACTAGTTAATGACTGGGGACTAATTAATATTTGATAAACCAATAGACTTAAATTAATTAATGGTTGGAAATTAGCTAATGGAAGGAAACTAACTAATTAGCGAGAACTTATTATAGTTATTAAGGGTGAAAGCCCTAATATAAAATATATTATAGAGGAGAACGTAAAAGTTTTATGCAGCTTGAAATCGGTAATATTTATGAAGGCAAGGTAACTGAAATAACAAAATTTGGTGCGTTTGTAGAAGTTGAAGGAAAAACAGGTATGGTACATATTTCCGAAATTTCTAATACCTTCGTTAATGAAATCAAGGACCATGTCCAAATTGGACAAACCGTAAAAGTCAAAGTGATAGGAATTACGGATGAAGGCAAAATTAGTATGTCAATGAAAAAGGCTTTGCCACAGGAAGAAAGACCTAAGCGAAATTTTGGGGGACAACAGGGCTTTAATCGTGGTAACAGCAATAACAATGGCAGAACAAATGATGGTAACCGTAGCTTTGGCGGAAATCGTAATAACGACGGAAATCGTGGCAATGATGGAAACCGTAGCGGTGATGGGAATCGTGGGTTTAATGGTGGAAACCGTTTTAATTCCGATAGACCACGCAGTAGCTATCAAAGAAATAATTCTGCCCCAAGAGATTTTGCATCTTCACCACCACCAGTTTTTGAGGGTGGGAGGCCATGTACAGCAACAAGCAAAGACGGCTCCTTTGAAGATATGCTTAATAAATTTAAGCAATCAAGTGAAGAAAAGATTTCTGACTTGAAAAAGATTAATGACAATAAACGTAAAACTGGTGCAAGAAGAAAATAATCAAGTTAATTGATTAAGTAGACGCAACGGTGCATTTTTGTTGTGGAAAAGCTATCGGCATTGCCGAGGGCTTTTCCTTTTTTTGAAATCAATGAAAAATAGGGAATGAGAAATATTCTCAGGAGGTTAAAATGGCTAAAAATTTTAAAAAGACATTTGCATTTATATTTTTTATGATAGCTGGTGGAACACTAGGTGCTTTTATAAGCTATATTTGTGAAGGAAAAAAAGGTTTAGACTGGCTGTCATGGGGAAAGGTTGTTGGAATATCAACGGTAAATGTTGATTTAGTTGTTTTAAAATTCCCAATTGGTTTTACAATCGATGTGACAATTGCCCAAATATTTACTATTGCCCTAGCTATTTTTATTTTTGCTAAGACCTGCAAAAACCTGTAGAGGGTGGCTAAAATTTATGAAAAAACTAAGAAGCATTAAAAAACCTGTTGCTATGCTATTTATAATAGTATATATACTAGCTCTTACCTCCTGCAAAAATGAAATAGATAAGATTGGCGGACAAGCTTTGGTGGAAAAGGCTAGAACGGATTATGAAAAACTTAATAGTGGAAAAGTTGTTGTGACAAATGTTGAAACTAACGAGATTGAACAAACTCTTACATTTAAATATGATGAGGTTGGACTTTTGATTTATGCACTGGAAAGTGGAAATAGTCAAGAAGCATACTGCCAATATAATAATGGCTACCAAGCTTATACTATTAATAATGGAGAATATACTTTTTATGAAAAAGGCAATAGAAATTTTGAAGCCTATACTAAAGATGTAAAATATCCTCAGCTCTCCAAAACCTACCTCTATTTTGATGTAAGTAAAATTAGTGATGTAGAAATAGAAAAACCTGAAAAGCTTTCTAAATATATCTATACCTACGATAATTCTAAAATTACAGGTGATAAGGGTTTGGGAAGCCTTGAAAGCTTTGTTACTAGCTATGTATTTGATGAAAATGATGATATGCTCTACTTTGAAGAGATATCTAGTTATGTTAAAGACGGAAAATCTACAGAACACCACTATAAAATAGAGCTTATAGATAAAAATAATGTCGAAAAAGTCCAAATACCAAAGGATATTCAGTCGAAAATTAATGATAAATAACTAAAATCGACCTAGTTGGTGATTTTGCACAAAAACAAGACTAAATTTACCTGAATTTTCTACACCACACAATTACTTAAATATCAAAAAAATCCTTGCATACCTGTATTTAGTGTGGTATAATAATTCTTGCGTGACTGCACTAGCTGTCACTTTTAATTGGAAATAGCTCGCCGTTGCCTTAGTTTAAGGACGGATTGCTGTTTAACTAATTAAAGACAGCTGAAAGTTATCGGAACTAAAACTGATAACGTATGATATGCGATGAAGTGAAAGGTTGCTGACGGTCTGTCAGGTTATTTTCATGGAGTATGTCCGATTTTAAACCGGGCGACTGTAATACCGACACAAGTGTTGTGCGAATGCTTCTTGCGAAGGGTTTTCTGCGGCCTTTTATGGCAGTTGAAATTTTTAGCGTTTGCGTACTACATTAATCTCGTTAGAACGGTTTCCGAAAGACATGATTGTTTTTTCGGAATTTTTTATGAAAACACACGATACACACGGAAACGTTGTAGTGTGATTTCAGGGGTTCACGAGTAATTAGGTTGGATACTAAGCCCTCCAAAAATTAAATATGCAAGAGGAGGCGAATAAAGTGGCAGTCAATGAAAAAATCAGAATCAAAATCAAGGGCTACGAGCATGCTGTAGTAGATGCAGCAGCAGCTAAGATTGTTGAAGCAGTAAAGCGTTCAGGTGCGAAGGTTAGCGGGCCAGTTCCACTACCAACACATAAGGAAATCATCACAGTGCTAAGAGCAGTTCATATGTATAAGGACAGCAGAGAGCAGTTTGAGATGAGAACTCATAAGAGACTTATCGACGTACTAAGACCAACAGCTGAAACAACTTCAGCACTAGAAAACCTTGAACTTCCTGCAGGTGTTGATATTGTAATGGAAATCAAGTAATTTCCAAAGGAAATCGCAATTGAGTGATTTCAAAACAATATTCACGCAGGTCACGTTGAACCATAACGGATTCAACCAATAACCTCGCTTTGAAACAAAGGCGAATATTAGGAGGAAAAAGATAATGCAAAAGGCTATCATCGGTAAGAAAATCGGTATGACACAGATTTT